>NZ_JBYTEP010000028.1:0-52917 GCF_058792015.1 Cellulomonas sp. EB106-03-03-XG116 | reverse complement strand
CCCCCCCCCCCCCCCCCCCCCCCCCCCCCCCCCCCCCCCCCCCCCCCCCCCCCCCCCCCCCCCCCCCCCCCCCCACACCGTGCCCTTGACGGCCCGCGACCAGCGCGGCGAGTGTGAGCACTGTCGCGGCGAGGGCGCCGCGGCCCGGGTGCCGGGAAGGAAGCATCGCCGTGAAGAAGCTCATCAACGACCCCCAGAACGTCGTCGCCGAGTCGGTCGAGGGCTTCGGCCTGGCGCACGCCGACGTCGTCGAGGTGCACACCGACCCGCTGTTCGTCGCCCGCGCCGGCGGCGCGGTCAGCGGCAAGGTCGGCCTCGTGTCCGGCGGCGGCTCCGGCCACGAGCCGCTGCACGCCGGGTTCGTCGGCGACGGCATGCTCGACGCCGCCGTGCCGGGCGCGATGTTCACCTCGCCCACCCCGGACCAGATCGCGCCCGCGTTCGCGGCGGCCGACGGCGGGGCGGGCGTGCTCGCGATCGTCAAGAACTACACGGGCGACGTGCTCAACTTCGAGACCGCCGCCGAGCTCGCCGACGCCGACGACCTCACGGTCCGCACCGTGGTCGTGAACGACGACGTCGCGGTCGAGGACTCGCTGTACACCGCCGGGCGCCGCGGCGTCGCGGGCACCGTCGCGGTCGAGAAGATCGCCGGCGCCGCCGCCACGCGGGGCGACGACCTGGACGCGGTCGTCGCGGTCGCGGAGAAGGTCGTGGCGAACGTGCGGTCGATGGGCGTGGCGCTGACCGCGTGCACCGTCCCGCACGCCGGCAAGCCGTCCTTCGACCTGCCGGACGACGAGCTCGAGATCGGCATCGGCATCCACGGCGAGCCGGGCCGGCGCCGCATCAAGGCCGCCCCCGCCGACGAGATCACCGAGATGCTGCTGACCCCGGTGGCCGACGACCTCGGCCTGGCGTCGGGGGAGCAGGTGCTGCTGTTCGTCAACGGCATGGGCGGCACGCCGCTGTCGGAGCTCTACGTCGTCTATCGTCAGGCACGCAAGCTGCTCGAGGGCCGCGGGGTCCAGGTGACCCGCTCGCTCGTGGGCAACTACGTGACATCACTGGAGATGCAGGGCGCCTCGGTCACTGTCCTCCGGTTGGACGACGAGCTCACCGCGCTCTGGGACGCGCCGGTGCGCACGGCCGCGCTGCACTGGTAGCCGGCCCGCCGCCCTCCCGGGGGCGGGGTCGCGGGTCCGACGGCGGAGGTGGGAACGGGACATGACGGGCTCTCTGGACGCGGGCTGGGCGGTCGCCTGGGTGCGGCGCACGGCGCAGGTGGTCGCCGAGCACCGGGAGGAGCTCATCGAGCTCGACCGGCAGATCGGCGACGGCGACCACGGGGAGAACCTCAACCGGGGGTTCACCGCCGTGACGGCGAAGCTGGACGCGCTGGAGGCCCCGCCGGGCGACGTCGGCGCCGTGCTCAAGCTCGTGGCCACGACGCTCATGTCCACGGTCGGCGGCGCCGCGGGCCCGCTCTACGGCACGGCCTACCTGCGCGCCGCCAAGGTCACCGGGCTGCCGGAGCTCGACAGCGCGGCGGTCGTGGCGCTGCTGGAGGCCGGCCTGGAGGGCATCGTCGTGCGCGGCAAGGCGACCACGGGCGAGAAGACGATGGTCGACGCCTGGACCCCGGCGGTCGAGGCCGCCGTGGCCGCGGCCGACGCGGGCGCCTCCCCGGCCGCGGTGCTGGCCGCCGCAGCCGAGGCGGCGCGCGCCGGGGCGGAGGCGACGGTCCCCCTGGTCGCGACCAAGGGGCGCGCGTCCTACCTGGGCGAGCGCTCGGCCGGGCACCAGGACCCGGGTGCCACGTCGACCGCCCTGATCCTCGAGGCGGCGGCTGCCACCGCGGAGGCCGCGGCATGACCGCCCCGGTCGCCCTCGTCCTGGTCTCCCACTCGGCGACGCTGGCCGAGGGCGTCCGGGAGCTGGCGGCGCAGATGGCGCCGGAGGTGCTGATCGTCGCGGCCGGCGGCGACGGCGCCGGCGGGCTCGGCACGAGCTTCGACCTGGTCGAGCAGGCGCTCGGCGAGGCGACGGCCGACGGCCGGTCCGCGGTCGTGCTCACCGACCTGGGGTCGGCGGTGCTCACCACCGAGTCCGTCCTGGAGCTCCTCGACGAGGACGTCGCGGCCCGGGTGCACCTGGCGGACGCGCCGTTCGTCGAGGCGGCGGTCGCCGCCGGGGTGACCGCCGCGGGCGGGGCGCCGGTGGGCGAGGTGCTCGGCGCCGCCGTGGCCGCGGGAGCGGGCTTCCCGCACGCCGCGGGCCCGGGGGAGGTGGTGCCCGAGGCGGGTGCGTCCGCCGAGCCCGAGGCACCCGCGCCGCCGCACGCCGGCGGCTCCGCGGTCCCCATCACGGCCCACGTCGTCGTGCGCAACCCGATGGGCCTGCACGCCCGCCCGGCGGCGGTGCTGGCCCGGATGATGGCCGGCTTCGACGCCGCCGTGCAGGTCGACGGTGTGAACGGCGCGAGCGTCCTCGAGCTGATGCAGCTCGCCGCGACCCAGGGCCGGACGCTCGAGGTGAGCGCCACCGGCCCGCAGGCGCGGGTCGCCGTGGACGCGTTCGTCGGCGCGGTCGAGGAGGGCTTCGGCGAGGTGTGACGGGGCTCGCGTCCGTTGCCCTGGACAACTCTGCACGTTCTGCAATAATGCATGACGTGCAAGAAGTCGTGGAGCCCGAGGGGCTGCGGGCGCGCAAGAAGCGCGCCCGCCTGGAGGCGTTCGTGGACGCCACCCACCGCCTCGCCGCGGAGCAGGGCCTGGACCGCGTGACGGTCGAGGCCATCTGCGCCGAGGTCGGCGTCTCCGTCCGCACGTTCTTCAACTACTTCGAGTCGAAGGACGACGCCGTGCTCGGCATGGAGCACTGGCGCCTCGACGAGGCCGCCGCGGAGGCGTTCGCGACCGGCGGCCCCACCGGCGACCTGCTCGCCGACATGCAGGCCCTCACCGCCAGCGCCCTCGACCACCCGCCGCTCGGCAAGGAGCGGATGGAGCGGGCCTTCGAGCTCGCGAAGGGCCACCCCGAGCTCATGCTCCGCGCCTACACCCACGTCCAGGGCCTGCACGACGAGATCGGCGCCCTGGTCCGGCGCCGGCTCGGCGACGCGGCCGACGAGTCGGCGGTCGCCCTCATCGGCACCCTGCTGCTCGGCCTCGCCCACGCGACCTTCGTCCGCTGGGACACCACCGGCGGCACCGGCGACGTGCAGGACCACCTGCCGTCGGTCGTCGCCGACCTCACCGCGATCTTCGCGCCCCGGTAGCACCCGTCGCGGTCCGGCCGCCCCCGCGGCCACCGCACCACCACCCGCCGCACCACCACCGCCGACGACGGCACCGCCGCCGGGCGACCCGTCCCGGGCGGCCCCGCCCCGGCCCCGCCCGCACGAGAACGAGGTATCCATGGCCACCGCCGCCCCCGCCCCCGACAAGCCCCTGGTGGAGCTGAACCAGCGCACCGTGTGGCTGATCTTCGGGGCCCTGCTCGCCAGCATGCTGCTGTCGTCCCTCGACCAGTCGATCGTCGGCACCGCGATGCCCACGATCGTCGGCGAGCTGAACGGCGTCGAGCACCAGGGCTGGGTCGTGACGATCTACATCCTGGCGATCGCGATCGTCATGCCCCTCTACGGCAAGTTTGGCGACCTGTGGGGGCGGCGCTGGCCGTTCCTCATCGCGATCGCGCTGTTCACCATCGCGTCCGCCGGCGCCGGCTTCGCGCAGTCGTTCGGCGAGCTCGTCGCCTGGCGCGGCGTGCAGGGCCTCGGCGGCGGCGGGCTGATCATCCTGTCGCAGGCGATCATCGCCGACATCGTGCCCGCCAAGGAGCGCGGCAAGTACATGGGCCCGATGGGTGCCATGTTCGGCGTCGCGGCCGTCGCCGGCCCGCTGCTCGGCGGCCTGTTCACCGACCACGCCGACTGGCGCTGGTGCTTCTGGATCAACATCCCGGTCGGCGTCGCCGCGTTCGTCACCGCGTGGATCACGCTGAAGCTGCCCAGCCACCGCTCCGGCCGCCGCCTCGATGTCGCGGGCATCGTGCTGCTCACGCTCGCCACCTCGGGCCTGGTGCTCGTCACCTCGTGGAGCTCCGTCAGCGGTGAGGCCGGTTACGACTGGTCCGACGGCCGGCTGATCGGCCTGCTGGTCGGCACCGTCGCCGCCGCCGTCGCGTTCGTCCTCGTCGAGCTGCGCGCCCAGGAGCCGATCCTGCCGCTGCGGCTGTTCAAGAACCCGACGTTCACGCTCGCCACCGGCGTCGGCCTGGTCATCGGCATGGGCATGTTCGCGTCCCTGGCGTTCCTGCCGACCTTCCTGCAGATGTCGACCGGCTCCGGCGTCACCGAGTCCGGCCTGCTCATGCTGCCGATGACCGTCGGCGTCATGCTCACGGCGATCGGCTCCGGCATCGCGATCACGAGGACCGGCCGGTACAAGGCGTTCCCGATCACCGGCATGGGCATCGCCACCCTCGGCCTGGCCTGGCTCACCACCATCACCGGCGACATGTCGATGGTGCTGTTCGGCGCGATGATCTTCGTGCTCGGCGCGGGCCTCGGCCTCGTGATGCAGACCATCGTCCTGGCCGTGCAGAACTCCGTCGACCCGCACGAGCTCGGCACCGCCACCTCCGCGAACAACTTCTTCCGCGAGATCGGCGCCGCGGTGGGCACGGCGCTGTTCAGCACGATCTTCACCACCCGGCTGTCCGAGCGGCTGGAGTCCGTGTTCGCGGGCGCCGGCTCCGCGGGGATCGACACCGGCGGGAACGCCGAGTCGCTCACCCCGGCCCTGGTGTCCCAGCTGCCCGAGCCGCTGCACGACGGCGTCGTCACCGCGTACACCGACGCGCTCGCCCCGGCGTTCTGGTACCTGGTGCCGCTGCTGGCGGTCGGCTTCGTGCTCACGCTGTTCCTGCGCGAGGTCAAGCTCTCCGACGTCGCCGGCATGGTGGCGCGCGGCGAGGCGACCGCGACGGCCCCGGCCGCGCCCGCGACCGTCTCGGCCGGCGTCGGCGCGACGGGCTCGACCCCGAGCGCGACCGCGTCCGCCCCGGGCGGGACCGCGGGGGCCGACCACGGCTCCGCCGACGACCGCAGGTAGCCTGCGCGGGTGAGCATGCACTCCTCCCGGCCCGTGCGCCAGAAGCGCCCCGCCAAGCCCCAGTTCACCTCGATGATCCTGGTCCTCGAGGGCGTGCTGGTGCTGTTCGCGGCGCTGACGGCGTACGGGCTGGCGCAGGCCGGCGTCGTCGCGGCGTCCCCGGCCGTGCTCTGGACCGTCGCGGGCGTGCTGTTCGTCGTCCTCGTGGTGCTGTCCCGGCTGGTGACCGCGCCGGGCGGCTACGTCGCCGGGTCGGTCGCCCAGGTGGTCGTGATCGCCTGCGGGTTCGTGATCCCGCTGATGTTCGCGCTCGGCCTGCTGTTCGCGGTGCTGTGGTTCGTGTCCCTGCGCCTCGGCGCCCGGATCGACCGGGAGCGGGCGGCGTTCGACGCCGAGTACCCCGACCAGACGCCGCAGGGCGGCCTCCCGCCCCGCGCCCAGGACCCGCCGCCCGCCGGTTAGGGTTCGGGGCATGAGCGACATCCAGCGCACCCTCGTCCTGGTCAAGCCCGACGGCGTCAGCCGCGGACTCTCGGGCGAGGTCCTCCGCCGCATCGAGGCCAAGGGCTACACCCTCGTGGCCGTCGAGCTCCGCACCGCCGACGACGCCCTCCTGGAGCAGCACTACGCCGAGCACCAGGGCAAGCCCTTCTTCCAGCCGCTCGTCGACTTCATGAAGTCCGGCCCGGTCCTGGCCGTCGTCGCCGAGGGGCACCGCGTCATCGAGGGCTTCCGGTCCCTGGCGGGCGCCACCGAGCCCACCACCGCCGCCCCGGGCACCATCCGCGGCGACCTCGGCCGCGACTGGGGCCTCAAGGTCACCCAGAACCTCGTGCACGGCTCGGACTCGGAGGAGTCGGCCGCCCGCGAGATCGCCCTCTGGTTCCCGGCCCTGTCGGCCTGACCCCCGGGGTTCACCCGCCCGGCCCGCGAGGTCGTCACATCGCGCCGAGGTCGTCACACACGAGTGACGAGCTCGCGAGCGAGTGACGACCTCGCGGTCCGCCCGGCGGTTCCGAGGCTGCGGGGGACCCGCGCACTAGGCTGCGGCCCGTGCACCTGAAGACGCTCACCCTGCGCGGGTTCAAGTCGTTCGCCTCGGCGACGACGCTGAACCTCGAGCCCGGGGTGACCTGCGTCGTCGGGCCGAACGGCTCGGGCAAGTCCAACGTCGTCGACGCGCTCGCCTGGGTCATGGGCGAGCAGGGCGCCAAGTCCCTGCGCGGCGGCAAGATGGAGGACGTCATCTTCGCCGGCACCTCCGGCCGCCCGCCGCTGGGCCGGGCCGAGGTCGCGCTGACCATCGACAACACCGACGGCGCCCTGCCGATCGAGTACACCGAGGTCACGATCTCGCGGACGCTGTTCCGCAACGGCGGCTCCGAGTACGCGATCAACGGCCGCGCGTGCCGGCTGCTCGACATCCAGGACCTGCTGTCCGACTCCGGCCTCGGTCGCGAGATGCACGTGATCGTCGGGCAGGGGCAGCTCGACGCCGTGCTGCGCGCGACCCCCGAGGAGCGCCGCGGGTTCATCGAGGAGGCCGCGGGCGTCCTCAAGCACCGCAAGCGCAAGGAGAAGGCGCTCCGCAAGCTCGACGCGATGCAGGCGAACCTCACCCGGCTGACCGACCTGACGGCCGAGCTGCGCCGCCAGCTCGGCCCGCTCGGGCGGCAGGCCGAGGTCGCCCGCCGCGCGCAGACCGTGCAGGCCGACCTGCGGGACGCCCGCGCCCGGCTGCTCGCCGACGACCTGGCGCAGCTCACGGCGCAGCTGGAGCAGGAGATCGCCGACGACACGGCCCTGCGGGCCCGCCGGGCGGAGGCCGAGGCGGCGCTGGACGCCGCCCGCACCAGGCTCGCGGCGCTGGAGCGCGAGGCCGCCGAGGCGGCGCCCGCGCTGGGCGAGGCGTCCGACGTCTGGTACCGGCTGTCGTCGCTGCGCGAGCGCCTGCGCGGGACGGCCTCGCTGGCCGCGGACCGCGCGCGGCTGCTGGGCGGGGCCGGTCCCGAGCCGACCCGCGGGCAGGACCCGGACGACCTGGAGCGCCAGGCGGAGCGCGTGCGCGCGGCCGAGGCCGAGCTCACCGCCGAGGTCGACGCCGCCCGCGCCGCGCTGGAGGCGGCGCAGGCCGCGCGCCAGGAGGCCGAGGGCGCCGCTGCGGCGGCCGAGAAGGCGCTCGCCACCGTGCTGCGCGGTGCGGCCGACCGCCGCGAGGGGCTCGCGCGCCTCGCCGGGCAGGTGGGCGCGCGACGCAGCCGGCTGGAGGCCACCGAGGCCGAGATCGGCCGGCTCCGCGAGACGCTGACCGCCGCCGAGCGCCGCGGGCACGAGGCGACCGTCGAGTTCACCGCCCTCGAGACCCGGGTCGCCGGCGTCGAGGAGGGCGAGGAGGACCTGGACGCCGCGCATGAGGCCGCGGCCGAGGCCGTCGAGACCGCGTCCGGACGGGTCGCGGAGCTGACGGCGCAGCTCACCGAGGCCGAGCGCGAGCGCGCCGCCCTGGAGTCCCGGATCGAGACGCTCGAGCTCAGCCTGACCCGCAAGGACGGCGCGGGCGCGCTGCTCGCCGCCGACGACCTGGCCGGCGTGGTCGGGTCGGTCGCCGCGCTCCTCGGGGTCGCGGCCGGGGACGAGGACGCGGTCGTGGCGGCGCTCGGCGCGTCCGCCGACGCGGTGGCGGTCGAGTCGGTCGAGGCGGCGGTGGACGCGATCCGCTGGCTCCGCGAGCAGGACGCCGGGCGGGCCGGGCTCGTGGTGGCGGCGGGGGACGCGGCGGACGCGGGCGACGAGGACCAGGGCGCGGCCCCCGGGGGCGCCGACTGGGCCCTCGACCTCGTCCAGGCGCCCCCGGCCGTCGTCCCCGCCGTGCGCCGGCTGCTGCGCGGCGTGGTCGTCGTCGACGACCTGGTGGCGGCGCGCGTCGTGCTGCGCGACCGCCCGGACCTGGTGGTGGCCACCCGGGCCGGCGACGTGCTCGCCGCGCACCGCGCCTCCGGCGGCTCCGCCACCGCGCCGAGCGCCCTGCACCTGCAGTCCGCCCTGGACGACGCGCGGCAGGGGTCCGAGGCCGCGGCGGCCCGCGCGGAGCAGGCGCGGTTCGCCCTGGTGGGCGCGCGCGAGGCCGAGGAGGCCGCCCGCGCCGAGTACCAGCGCACCCTCGACGAGCTCAACGAGTCCGACGCCGCGCTGGCCGCGGTCGCCGAGCAGCTCGGCCACCTCGGCGCGACCGCCCGGGCGGCGCGGAACGAGGCCGAGCGGGTGCAGGCCTCGCTGGCCACCGCCGAGCAGACCCTCGCCGAGGGCGCCGCGGAGCTGGCCGAGCTGACGGGGCGGCTGGCCGCCGCCGAGGCCGAGCCCGCCGACACCGACGCCGCGATCGAGGAGCGCACGGGGGAGCGGGACGCCGCCAACGCCGCGGCGACGGCGGCGCGCGGCAGGGAGACCGAGGCGCGGCTGAGCCTGCGCACCGCGGAGGAGCGGGCGCGGGCGCTGGCCGGCCGCGCCGAGTCGCTGGACCGCGCCGCCCGCACCGAGCGCGCCGCGCGCGAGCGGGCGGCCGAGCGGGAGCGCGCCCGCGCACGGCAGGCCGCCGTCGCCACCGCCGTCGCCCTCGGCGCGACCCAGGCCCTCGGCGCGATCGAGCACGCCCTCCAGCGGGCCGCCGACGAGCGGGACGCCGCCGAGGCCGCGCGCGCGGAGCGCGAGACCGCGCTGTCGGCGGTGCGGTCGCGGGTGGACGAGACCCAGCGCGAGGTCGCCCGGCTCACCGACGCCGCGCACCGGGACGAGGTGCTGCGCGCCGAGCAGCGGCTGCGCGTCGAGCAGCTGCAGGTCCGCGCCGTCGAGGACCTGGGCATCGACCCGGCGGTGCTGCTCGAGGAGTTCGGGCCGCACCGGTCGGTGCCGGTGCTGACGCCGCCCGCCGGGGCCGCGGGCGGGTCCGACGACGAGGACGACGCGCCCCGCGAGGTGCCCTACGTCCGCGCCGAGCAGGAGAAGCGGCTGCGGGCGGCCGAGCGCGCGCTGTCCCAGCTGGGCCGGGTCAACCCGCTGGCCCTGGAGGAGTTCGCCGCCCTCGAGGAGCGGCACAAGTTCCTGGTCGAGCAGCTCGCGGACCTCAAGAAGTCCCGGGCCGACCTGCTGGAGATCGTCAAGGAGATCGACGAGCGCGTCGAGCGGGTGTTCGCCGACGCCTACCGCGACACCGCCGAGCAGTTCGACCGGGTGTTCCCGCGGCTGTTCCCGGGCGGCGAGGGCCGGCTGGTGCTCACCGACCCGTCGGACATGCTGACGACGGGCATCGAGGTCGAGGCCCGGCCCGCCGGCAAGAAGGTCAAGCGGCTGTCCCTGCTGTCGGGCGGCGAGCGCTCGCTCACCGCGGTCGCGCTGCTGGTGTCGATCTTCAAGGCCCGGCCGAGCCCGTTCTACGTGATGGACGAGGTCGAGGCCGCCCTCGACGACGCCAACCTGGGCCGGCTGCTCGAGATCTTCCGGGAGCTCCAGGAGGACTCGCAGCTGATCGTCGTCACGCACCAGAAGCGGACGATGGAGATCGCCGACGCCCTGTACGGCGTCACGATGCGGGGCGACGGCGTGACCACGGTCATCTCCCAGCGGCTGCGCGACGAGGTCCCCGCCTGACGGTGTGAAGATCACGTGGGGGTTCGCCGCCGATGCGGGCGGCGTCCCGGCCGCGCGGGGGCCGACGGCGGACAATCGTCCCCATGGGCGGCTATCTCGTGGTGATCGGGCTGGCGCTCGTCGCAGCCATCGGCGTGATCGTCCTGGCGAACGCGGCGGGCGACGGCGGGACCGACCTGCGCACGTTCTGGGCGGACCTCCGCAGCGGGCTGCGCCGGCGCCGGGGCGGTGACGAGGAGGCCCCGGTCGCCGACGCGGCGGAGCCTGTGGACGTGCCGTTCGACCAGCTGTTCGCCGAGGCGTCGCAGCCCGACGACGGCTACCTGCAGCTCGACGAGCTGGCCGAGATGCTCGAGCGCACGGGGGAGCGCGCCGTCCGGCTGCGCGGGCACCTGCCCTACCCGCGCGCCGGGGCCGGGGGGCCGGCCGAGCGCCTCGTCGTCCAGGACGGGGTGCACGCGCCCGCCGCGGCCGCCGCGGACCCCGACCGCGCGCCGGTGCCGCCCGCCCACGCGCGCCGCCCGCCCCGCCGCAGCGGCCACGTCCCGGTCCGGCGGGTCGCCGCGACCCCGGCGCCCTCCCGGCCGGCCGCCGCCGCGACGGTCGCCGGTCCCGCGACGCCCCCGCCGTCGGTCCCGCCGCAGCGCGGCGACGCCTGACCCGGGCGCCGGCCCGCGTCGTGCGCCGGCCCGCGCCGCGCCCGGCCCGCCCGCCTGACAGACTGTCCCGGTGGACTCGAACGACCTCCTGAACCTGCTCCTCGTCGGCGTGCCGGCCCTGGCGATCCTCGGCGGCGGCGCCGCCGTCCTCCAGCGGCGCCGGAACGCGGGCGACCGCGACCGGACCGACGAGGGCCCCGCGGGGGGCTCCGGCACGGGCACCTCGACGCTCGAGCGGCCGGCCCCCGAAGCCGCGGCCCCCGAGGCGCCGACCGCGCCCGGCGCCCCGGCGCCCGAGGACGCCGCGGCCGCCCCCGCGCTCGAGGTCCCCGCCCCGACGGCCGGCCGGCTCACCCGGCTCCGGGACCGCCTGGCCCGCTCGGGCTCGCCGCTCGGCGCCCGCATGCTCCAGGTGCTGTCCCGGGACCACCTGACCGAGGACGACTGGGACGAGCTCGAGGAGACGCTGCTCCTCGCCGACGTCGGCGCCGGCCCGTCCGCCGACCTGGTCGAGTCGATCCGCACCCAGGCCCGCGTCCAGGGCCTGAAGGACCCGGCCCAGGTCCGCGCCCTGCTCCGCGAGCAGCTGCTGGCGCTGGTCGACCCGTCGCTCGACCGCACCCTGTCGACCGCCCCGCAGACCGGCGAGGACGGCGTGACCGTCCCGGCGGTCGTGCTCGTCGTCGGCGTCAACGGCACCGGCAAGACCACCACCGTGGGCAAGCTCTCCCGCGTGCTCGTCGCCGACGGCCGCACCGTGCTGCTCGGCGCGGCGGACACGTTCCGCGCCGCGGCGGCCGACCAGCTCGAGACCTGGGGCTCGCGCGTCGGCGTGCGCACGGTCCGCTCCGACCGCGACGGCGCCGACCCGGCGTCGGTGGCGTTCGAGGCCGTCCGCGAGGGCGCGGCCGAGGGCGTCGACGTGGTCCTGGTCGACACCGCCGGCCGCCTGCAGAACAAGGCCGGCCTCATGGACGAGCTCGGCAAGATCACCCGGGTCATCACGCGCACCGCGCCGCTGTCCGAGGTGCTGCTGGTCCTCGACGCCACCACCGGCCAGAACGGCATGAACCAGGCCCGCGTGTTCGCGGAGGTCGCGGGCGTGACCGGCATCGTGCTGACCAAGCTCGACGGCACGGCCAAGGGCGGCATCGTCGTCGCCGTGCAGCGCGAGCTGGGCGTGCCGGTGAAGCTCGTCGGGCTCGGCGAGGGGCCGGACGACCTGGCGCCGTTCGACCCGGAGGAGTTCGTGGACGGCATCCTGGGCTGACGCCCGGGGGCGCCGGTCCTGGTTCGAACTGGCGTTGTGGTCTCCGCGCGGGTATCGCTAGCGTTCAGGACGACATCAGCCGCAGTTCGAACGAACGGAGCGGCAGCATGCCCACCTTCCTCCGGCGACTCGTTGCCATCCTTCCCGTCACGGCCCTGGTCATCGGTGGGTCGGTGCTCGTCCACGCCGACTCGGCGGAGGCGTTCGGCTTCAACAGGGCCGTGAGCAGGTCGTGCGGCGACAACTGGGTCTCGAGCTCGGGCGATCTGACGAACGGCCAGGCGGTCACCAGTCACTACAGCGGCTCGTGCAACGACAAGCTGGTAGCGGGTCTCAACCACGGGGGCGCCGTCAAGTGGACGACGTCGACGAGCGTCCGGGGCACCGCCAGGCACGCGGCCTCGGGGCTCGGAGACACGACCGGACGCCACAAGGGCTGCCCGTCGTGCGCCGTCACGCTCTCCTGATCGGCGTCGCCCTCGGAGGCGGCGGGATGGTGCTCTCCGCGTGCGGACCTGGAGATGCCGAGAGTGAGGTGGTGCGGGAGCTCGTCTACCAATCCGTCGCCGAGGCGGAGGCCGAGGCTCGTGCGAACGGCTGGGACAGCCAGGTCCGGTTGCTGGAGGACGGCGTCGTCACAGCCGCCGAGTACGAGCAGGCGATCGACAACACCCGTGCCTGCGCCGAGCGTGGAGCCAACGGCATCACCGAACCCGTGCTGTCGCCGGTCGACAACTTGACCCTGGAGTTCGGCTTCCCCATCGGCGCGATGGCCGAGGAGGACGTCTGGGCCGTCAGCGACGACTGCTCGCAACAGCACCTGTGGACCGTCCAGGCTGCGTACGTCTCCACCCACGATGCCGTGATGGACGTCGACATCCGGGTCGACACCCTCGCCTGCATGGCTGATCACGGGCATCCGATAGCCGCGGACGTGCGTAACGCCCGGGAGATGGCGGCCCGGATCGGACGCGATGCGGAGAGCCAGCTCGCGGAGTGCATCTCGGACGTCACCCTCAGACTGCGTCCAGAGCTCGAGAGCATCGGAGTCTCGTGGTGAACGCCCCTGGTGTGGTGCGCCTGGCCCTCGCAGGCGTGGTCGTCCTCGTGTGGGTGGGAGCACCCGTGGCCGTCGTCGGAGCCTTGAGCCGCGAGGCGGGTGGTGTCCGGCTCGCGGGCGACGAGCCGGCGTGGGCGACCGTCCGTCCGCTGTCCGGGCAGGTCGAGCAACGGCTCGGTCTGGCCCTGTCATGGACGGCGGGTCCCGTCGTCGTGGCCCCGGCGTGGGACGGCATCGTCGAGGTGCTCCACGTGGGCGCGGGGGATGTCCTGCGCAGTGGTGATCAGGTGGCGGTCGTCGCCGGCGTGACCCGCATCGGGTTCGCTGGTGAACGGCCGTTCTCGCGCCATCTTCAGCGTGGTGACCGAGGGCCGGACGTCGGCGTGCTGCACGCTCTGCTCGAGCAGCGTGGACTCGCGCGCGGCCCGGGCGATCGGTTCGACCGGAAGACCGCCGCCGGCGTCCGTGCGCTCGCGGCTGAGCTGGGCGCGCCGCAGACCGAGGCGCTCGACCCCGCGTGGTTCGTGCACCTGAGCGCACCTGAGCTGGTCGTGACGGCCGTCGACCTCGTCGTCGGCGCACCTGCTCCGGCTGCCGGATCGCAGGTCCTGCGGAGCGCGGCCACCCTCGTTGCAGCCCGGGTCACGTCCGAGGACTGGGTGGCGCGCGCGGTGGTCACCGGCCAAGCCGCGGTGCCGGACGACGGTGACACGTTCATGCTCCCGGAGGGCGTCGACCTCGGAACGGACGAGCGGACTGTGCCCGCCGAGGCCGAGCTCCGGGTTCGCGGCTCCGCCATGGAGCTGACCGAGGACCGGCGCCGTGTCGACGACGCGAGTCTGCCCGTGCTCGCCGCCGCGATCGAACCGGGCGCCGCCGGTGTCGACGCCGTCGCCGTCTCAGAGCCGGTGGTCGGCAGCTGGGCCGTTCCCTCAGCAGCGGTGCGCGTGGATCCAGGAGGGGCGCCGAGCGTCCGGGTGCAACGGACCGGAGCTCAGATCCAGGTCGATGTGGAGATCATCGGGTCCGACGGGGTATCCACGACGGTCGTCGTCGGCGGGCTCGCGTCCTCGGACCTCGTGCAGGTTCCCGGTGGTTCGGCGGCGGAGAGATGAGCGACGCCCTTCGAGGTGTCGAGGGCGAGCACGCCGGAGGTCTCGCAGTGTCGGGCGTCCGGGTCGCGTTCGGTGATCGCCGCGTGCTCGACGGGGTTGAAGCCCGTGTGCCCAAGGCGTGCTCGGTGGCGTTGGTCGGGCCTTCGGGCTCGGGCAAGACGACGCTGCTCGCCGTGATCGGGGGTCTGCTCGTGGCCAGCGCTGGTGTGGTCCGCTACGCCAACTCGCGGGTGGACAGCCGTGACACAGCGTGGGTCATGCAGACCAGCGCGCTGCTCGGAGCTCGCTCGGCCCGGTCGAACGTCGCGCTCGGCCCCTTGCACAAGGGACTCACGAGAGCACGGTCGTGCGCGATCGCGGACGCGGTGCTCGCAGACCTCGGTATGGAGGAGTGGGCGCGGACTCCGGTGCGGCGGTTGTCGGGAGGAGAGCGGCAGAGGGTCGCGGTGGCTCGCGCTCTGGCACAGAGCGCGCCGATGGTCATCGCGGATGAGCCGACCGCGTCGCTCGACGCGCACTCGCGTGACCGTGTCATCGACGCCCTGCTGGCGGTCGAGGACGCCGGCCGGCTCGTCGTCATCGCGACGCACGACTACCGGGTGGCCAAGCGGTGCAGCACGGTGCTGGAGCTGGTCGACGGACGGGTGCGGTGACGCGCTCGCGCGCCCGTCTCCGCCATGTCGTGGGCGAGGCGGTCCGCGATCTCACAGCCCGGTGGATCCTCAGCGTGCTCGTCGCGGTGCTCTCGTGTGCGTGCGGGGCGTCGACTGTCGTGCTGACGTCACGCGACACGTCCCACATCCATGCGACCTGGGACGAGCACGTGCAGTCTGGCCGGTTCGTGCTCTCTCTCACGGGTCCGCGCGGCGCCGGGGTCGACGCGGCGACGTGTGCCGTCGTCGGGTCGTGGACGGGCGTCCGAGCGGCCGGGGGTCGGATCTCGACCGAGCCGGTGCGCCTCGTGTCCGCGCCCGGTGCGCGGTACGAGCTCGACCAGGTCACGTCCGGCTATCTCACGGTGCTCTGGCCGGGGACGGCCGCTCCCATCGCCGGGCAGGTGGTCGTCGGACCCTATCTCGCCGCGAGCGCTGGCGTGAGCACGGGCCACAGCCTCGCCTGGGTGGATTCCTCGGGAGCACAAGGCCGCGCGGAGGTGGCTTCGGTGCCCAGCACGGGGACAGCCCGCGATCCGGTCGCTGACCGGCACATCCTGGCCGTGGCTCCCGCCGTGGGCAGCGTGGACCGGTGCTTGGTCGACGTCGACCCCAGCCATCGAGACGCCGTGCTGGCCGCGCTCGTGACCTGGTCCTCCTCCACCGCGTCGGCACCAGTGCCGCTCGCCGACTTCACCAGAGCCGCCGATCCCGAGTCCCAGCTGGCCGGACGAGCGTCCGGCTGGTGGTGGGCCATCGCCGCAGGGGTGGTGCTGTCAGCGATCCTGGCAATGTGGAGCACCCGGCGGGCCGACTTCGCGCTGCACAGGTTGCTCGGCGCAGACACTGGCACGATCGCGTTGCTCCTGGCGGTCGACACCATGGTCCTCGTGCTCACACCCTTGCTCGTCGGCATCGCAGGGGCGGCGCTCGTGGTTGCGCCGGAACTCGCGCACGAGGTGGTCCGCGATCTCACCCTGCTCGATTGCGCTCGGTTGCTGGTCAGCATCGCGACCTTCCCGGTAGCAGGGCTGCTCGTGGTGGGGCGCGGTTCCGTCTTCCGAGCGTTGAAGGAGCGGTGAACCGCCCACCGTTCGTCCCGCCCGCTGAGACGCGGGCCGTCCCGTAACACGATGTTGACGCGGGCGGACCGCTCGTCACACCGGTGTAACACCGGTGGCGCCGTGGCGAAACGGCCGCGCACGACTCTGGTCCCCGATCCGGCAGACCGGCCGGCGAGGGGAGAGGCGTTCCACATGGATCTGGACACCGGAGCGACAGCCTGGATGCTGACGTCAGCGTCCCTGGTGCTGCTCATGACGCCGGGACTGGCGTTCTTCTACGGCGGCATGGTGCGCGGCAAGTCCGTGCTCAACATGATGATGATGTCGTTCATCAGCATCGCGGTCGTCGCCGTCGTGTACGTGTTCTGGGGCTGGTCGATGAGCTACGGCTCCGACGTCGCCGGGATCTTCGGCAACCCGTTCGACCAGTTCGGCCTGTCGGGCGCGATCTGGGACGAGAACGGCGAGTACCTGATCGACGGCTACGGCGTGCCGGTGATCGTCGGCGTGGCCTTCCAGGTGACGTTCGCGATCATCACCGTCGCGCTGGTCTCCGGCGCCATCGCCGACCGCGTCAAGTTCGGCACCTGGGTGGCGTTCACCGCGCTGTTCGCGACGCTCAGCTACTTCCCGCTGGCGCACATGGTCTGGGGCGGCGGCGCGCTGTCCGGCTCGGAGAACGGCATCGCGGCGATGCTGTTCGGCACCACCGACGGGGCGGCCACGGTCGCGCCGATCGACTTCGCCGGCGGCACGGTCGTGCACATCAACGCCGGTATCGCGGGCCTGGTGCTCGCCCTGGTGATCGGCAAGCGCAAGGGCTTCGGCCGCGAGCCGATGCGCCCGCACAACCTGCCGTTCGTGATGCTCGGCGCCGCCCTGCTGTGGTTCGGCTGGTTCGGCTTCAACGCGGGTTCCGCGTTCACCGCCGACGGCACCGCGGGTCTCGCGTGGGTCAACACCACCGCCGCCACCGCCGCCGCGATGATCGGCTGGCTCATCACGGAGAAGATCCGCGACGGCCACGCCACCTCGCTCGGCGCGGCGTCCGGCGTCGTCGCCGGCCTGGTCGCGATCACCCCGGCCGCGGGTGCCCTGCGCCCCGTGACCTCGATCATCCTGGGCGTCGTCGCCGGTGCGCTGTGCGCCCTGGCGGTCGGGCTGAAGTACCGGTTCGGCTTCGACGACTCGCTCGACGTGGTCGGCGTCCACCTGGTGGGCGGCCTCGTCGGCACCATCGGCATCGGCTTCCTCGCCGCGGACACCGGCCTGTTCTTCGGCGGTGGCGCGCAGCAGCTGGTCGTGCAGACGGTCATCGCGCTCCTCGCGCTGGTCTTCTCCGGCCTGGTGACGCTGGTCATCGCGGTCATCCTCAAGGCCACCATGGGCTGGCGGGTCAGCGAGGAGGCCGAGGTCGGCGGGATCGACCTCGCCGTGCACGGTGAGACGGGTTACGAGACGCTGGGCGGCGCCCGCGTGGTGACGGAGGTGAAGGCATGACGAAGCTCGTGACGGCGGTCATCCAGCCGCATCGGCTCGACGACGTGAAGTCCGCCCTCGAGGCGGCGGGGGTCCGCGGCCTGACGGTGAGCGAGGCGAGCGGCTACGGCCGCCAGCGCGGTCACACCGAGGTGTACCGCGGCGCGGAGTACACGGTGGACCTGGTCCCGAAGGTGAAGATCGACGTCCTGGTGACGGACGAGGACACCCCGGGCGTGGTCGAGGTCATCGTGAAGGCCGCGCAGACCGGCAAGATCGGCGACGGCAAGGTCTGGGTCGTCCCGGTCGAGGACGTGGCCCGGGTCCGCACCGGCGAGCACGGGCCCGAGGCCCTGTGACCGGGCGGTCCGCCCGAGCATGATCGACGACCGGTCGTCTGGGGGCACGGCCGGCCGCGAGACCCCGGAGGTCCCGCACCCCCAGCACGTGGGGGTGCGGGACCTCCGGGTCGAGCGGCTCGACCTCGCGGCGCGGCTGTCCGGCCCGGACAGCGACGGCGCCGCGCGCCGGCAGGCGGTCTCGGACCTCGTGCTCCGGCGCCTCGCCGAGCAGTGGGACGCGGCCACCGAGGGCCGGGAGACGCCGGGCATCGGGCTCGGGGCGGTCGGCAGCGTGGGCCGCGGCGACGCGAGCCCGGGCAGCGACCTCGACCTGCTGCTGGTGCACGACGGCCGGGGGCACTCGGCCGAGGAGCTCGCGGGGCTCGCGGACCGGCTCTGGTACCCGATCTGGGACGCGGGGCTGGACCTCGACCACTCGGTGCGGTCGCTGGCGCAGTGCCGGCAGGTCGCGTCGAAGGACCTGCCGGCCGCGGTCGGGCTGCTCGACCTGCGCCCCGTCGCGGGCGACCCCGGCATCATCCACCGCGCCCGGTCCGCCCTGCTCGCCGACTGGCGGTCCGCCGCCCGGCGCCGCCTGCCCGAGCTGCTGGCGTCCACCCGGCAGCGCGCGGAGCGGCACGGCGAGCTCGCGTACCTGATCGAGCCCGACCTCAAGGAGGCCCGCGGCGGCATCCGGGACGCCGTCGTGCTGTCCGCGCTCGCCGCCACCTGGCTCACCGACCGTCCGCACGGCGCCGTCGACCGCGCGCACGCGCACCTGCTCGACGTCCGCGACGCGGTGCAGACCGTCAGCCGGCGGCACACGAACCGGCTGCTGCTCGCCGACCAGGACGAGGTCGCCGAGCTGCTGGGCGTCGGCGACCGCGACGACCTGCTCGCGGGCCTGGCCGAGGCCGGCCGCGTCGTCTCGTACGCGCTGGACAGCACCGCCCGGAACGCGCGGCAGGCGCTGGCCCGCCCGGCGCGCAGGCCCGTGCTGGTCCGCGGCCGCCGCACGGCGCCGCGGCTGCGCACCGTCGGGGAGGGGCTCGTCGAGCACGACGGCGAGCTGGTGCTCGCCGCCGACGCCCAGCCGGCGGCCGACCCGCTGCTGTCCCTGCGCGCCGCCGCGACCGCGGCCCGCACCGGGCTGACGCTGTCGCCCATCACCGTCACGAGCCTGGAGCGCACGCCCCCGCTGCCGGAGCCGTGGCCGAAGGCCGCGCGGACGCTGCTGGTGCAGCTGCTCGCCACCGGGCCCGCGCAGGTGCCGGTCTGGGAGGCGCTCGACCTCGCCGGCGTGGTCACCACCTGGATCCCCGAATGGGCCGGCGTGCGGAACCGCCCCCAGCGCTCGCCCATCCACCGGCACACGGTCGACCGGCACCTGGTCGAGGCCGCCGCGCGGGCCGCCGGGCTCCGCCGCACCGTCGACCGGCCGGAGGTCCTGCTGGTCGCCGCGCTGCTGCACGACATCGGCAAGCGGGCGGGGGCGGGGGACCACTCGGTCGAGGGCGCCCGGCTCGCGGGTCCGGTCGTCGCCCGGATGGGGTTCGCGCCCGGCGACGCGGCGGACGTCGCGCGGCTCGTCCGGGAGCACCTGACGCTGTCCGAGCTCGCCACGGGCTCCGACCCGGACGACCCCGCGACGGTCGACGCCCTGCTGGCGGCCGTCGACCACCGCGCCGACCTGCTCGCGCTGCTGCGGGCGCTCACCGAGGCCGACGCGTCGTCTGCCGGGCCCACCGCGTGGACAGCGTGGCGCGCCCAGCTCGTCGACGACCTCGTGGCGCGGGCGACGGCCCGGCTGGCGGGTACCCTGGGACGTCCCTGACCGCCGAGAGAGCGTGAGGATCGCGCGGTGTTCGCCACCCTGTCCGACCGACTGACGTCGACCTTCAAGAACCTGCGCTCCAAGGGGCGGCTGTCCGAGGCGGACATCGACGCCACCGTGCGCGAGATCCGCCGCGCCCTGCTGGACGCCGACGTCGCCGTGCCCGTGGTGCGCCAGTTCACGGGTGCCGTGCGGGAGCGCGCGCTCTCCGCCGAGGTCTCCGGCGCGCTGAACCCGGCGCAGCAGGTCGTCAAGATTGTCAACGACGAGCTGGTGTCGATCCTCGGCGGCCAGAACCGGCCGCTGCACCTCGCGAAGAACCCGCCGAGCGTCATCCTGCTCGCGGGCCTCCAGGGCGCCGGCAAGACCACGCTCGCCGGCAAGCTCGCGCTGCACCTGAAGTCGCAGGGCCACACCCCGCTGCTCGTGGCCGCCGACCTGCAGCGCCCCAACGCCGTCACCCAGCTCCAGGTCGTCGGCGAGCGCGCCGGCGTGCCGGTGTTCGCGCCGCACCCGGGCAACCAGGGCTCCGAGCTCGACGTCGTCGCCGGCGCCGACCCGGTCGCCGTCGCCCGCGAGGGCCTCGCCACCGCGCAGGCCCGCCAGCACGACGTCCTCATCGTCGACACCGCCGGCCGCCTCGGCGTGGACGCCGAGCTCATGCGGCAGGCCGCGGACATCCGCGACGCGGTGGACCCGGACGAGATCCTGTTCGTCATCGACGCGATGATCGGCCAGGACGCCGTCGCGACCGCCACGGCCTTCCAGGAGGGCGTCGGCTTCACCGGCGTCGTGCTGTCGAAGCTCGACGGCGACGCCCGCGGCGGCGCCGCCCTGTCGGTCGCGTCCGTGACCGGCCGGCCGATCCTGTTCGCGTCGACCGGCGAGAAGCTCACCGACTTCGAGGTGTTCCACCCCGACCGGATGGCGTCCCGCATCCTCGACATGGGTGACGTGCTCACCCTCATCGAGCAGGCGGAGAAGGCGTTCGACGCCGAGCAGGCCGAGGAGATGGCGGGCAAGCTCGCCTCCGGCCAGGGCTTCACGCTCGCGGACTTCCTGCAGCAGATGCAGCAGCTCAAGAACATGGGCTCGATGAAGAAGATGCTCGGCATGCTCCCCGGCATGGGGCAGATGCGCGACGCCATCGAGAACTTCGACGAGCGCGAGGTCGACCGGGTCGAGGCGATCATCCGGTCGATGACCCCCGGCGAGCGGGACAACCCGAAGATCATCAACGGCTCCCGCCGGGCCCGCATCGCGCGCGGCTCGGGCGTCGAGGTCTCCGACGTCAACGGCCTGCTGGAGCGGTTCGCCGCGGCCCAGAAGATGATGCAGCAGATGGCCAAGGGCGGCGGCATGCCCATCCCCGGCATGGGCAACCTGCCGGGCACGGGCAAGAAGGGCCGCGGCCGCGTCGCCCCGTCCAAGAAGGCCAAGGGCAAGTCCGGCAACCCGGCCAAGCGCGCGCAGCAGGAGAAGGCCGCCGCCGACCGCGCCGCGGGCATCGCCCCGGCGGCCGCGCCGGCCGCGAAGGGCTCGGCGTTCGGCATCGGCGGCGGCGCCCCGCAGCAGCAGCCGGACCAGTTCGACCCGTCGAGCATCGAGGACCTGCAGAAGTTCCTCGGCCGCTGACGGCCGCGGGCCCGGATCGCGCGAGGGGGCGTGGATGGGGGACGTGCTGCACCTGACCGGCCCGGTCGTCCTGGACGACGACCGGGTCGTGGGTGAGGCCTGGGTCGTGGGCGGGCGGCTGACGTTCGACCGGCCCGGCGGCGACGCCACCCGGGTCGACGGCTGGGTCGTGCCCGGCCTGGTCGACGTGCACTGCCACATCGGGCTCGCCGCGGAGGGCGCCGTCGACCGCGCGACCGCGGAGGCGCAGGCCGTCGCCGACCGGGACTCCGGTGTGCTGCTGGTGCGGGACGCGGGCTCGCCCGCCGACACCCGGTGGGTGCACGCCCGCGAGGACCTGCCCCGGCTGATCCGCGCGGGTCGGCACCTCGCGCTGCCGAAGCGGTACGTGCGGCACTACGGGCGGGAGCTCGCGTCCGCCGACGCGCTGCCGGGCGCCGTGGCCGAGGAGGCTGCCCGCGGCGACGGCTGGGTGAAGCTCGTCGCGGACTGGATCGACCGGGACCTCGGGGCCGACGGCGACCTGCGGCCGCTGTGGCCGGACGACGTGCTGGCGTCCGCGGTGCGGGTCGCGCACGACGCGGGGGCCCGGGTCACGGCGCACACCTTCTCCAGCGAGGCGCTGGACGGGCTGCTCGACGCGGGCGTCGACTGCCTCGAGCACGCGACCGGCGCGGAGGACCGGCACATCGCGCGGATCGCCGCCGCGGGGATCCCGGTGACGGCCACGCTGCTGCAGGTGGCGCAGTTCGGGGAGATCGCCGGGCGCGCCGAGAAGTACCCGGTGTACGCGGCCCGGATGCGCCGCATGTACGCGCGCCGGTACGCCCACGTCCGCGACCTGCACGACGCCGGGGTGCCGATCCTGGTCGGGACCGACGCCGGGGGCACGATCGGGCACGGGCGGATCGCGGACGAGGCGGCGGAGCTGGTCGCGGCGGGGCTGCCGGCGCGCGAGGTCGTCGCCGCGGCGTCGTGGCGGACCCGGGCGTGGCTCGGGGTGCCGGGGCTCGCCGAGGGTCAGAGCGCGGACCTCGTGGTGTACGACGTGGACCCGCGTGCGGACGTCCGGGTGCTCGCGGCGCCGCGGGCCGTGGTGCTGCGCGGGGCGCGGGTGGCGTAGGGCGGTCGGCGCGGGCGCGGGGACCCGGTAGGGCACCGGAGGGGCCCGCGGCCCGCACCGGTCGCGGCTCAGGCGGGCGCGTCGCCCTGCGCCACCTGCAGCACCTGGGTCCGTGCGTGCGCCGAGGGGTCGTCCGTGATCGGCCGCCCGTCGAGCCAGCACCGGACGGCGTGCGCCAGCTCGTCGGGGTGGCTGTAGTTCATCGCGTGCGCCGCGCCCAGGATGACCACGACCGTGAGGCGGTCCGGCCCGAGGTGCGCGAGCTCCCGCACCCGGTGGGGCGGCGGCATCAGCGGGTCGCGCGACCCGACCACCGCGAGCGTCGGCACCGGCGTGCGCAGCAGTCGCACCAGGGAGGGGAACCGCACCATCTGCCGGAACGCCGTTAGCGCGGGCACCGCGCCGTAGTGCGCGTAGTCCGGCAGGGAGTACCGGCCCATCCGGACGTCCTCCCGCACCGAGTCCCGGAGCAGCTGGACCACCGCGCGCGCCAGCGGCTGGTTGTGCGCTCCGCCGGCGGGGGAGGCGAGCACGATCCCCGCGACCCGGTCCGGCGCCCGGTGCGCGGCCTCCAGGCTCACTGGCCCGCCCATCGAGTTGCCGACGAGCACCACCCGGTCCAGGCCCAGCGCGTCGAGGGTGCCGAGCAGGGCGTCCGCGAGGTGCGGGATGGACAGCGGCGGCTTCGGCCCCGGGCTCGCGCCGTGGCCGGGCAGGTCGGGGACGTACGTCGTGCCGCGGTCCGCCAGCGCGGCGGCGGTCGGCAGCAGGTACCGGCCCGACACCGCGAACCCGTGCACGTGCACTAGGGGCGTGGGCCCCGGGACCTCCGGGCCGACCCGCACCGTGACGGGGCGCCCGGCGACCTCCACCTCGCGCGTCTCCCAGTCCACGGCGGCCATGCCGCGATCGTGGCAGCGCGCGGCCGACGGCGACGCACCCGGCGAGGGTGACCCGCGGGCCGCGGGCCTCACGCTCGGGCAGCCGGGTCCCGTTCCCCTCCCGATCCTCGCCAGCCTGCCCGATCCGGCGGGTGGTTCCGTGAGAATCCGTGGGGGTCGCGGGGCGGGGAGCCGCGTGACCCGGGGCACGCGCGCGCAGGGTCGCCCGCACCGGCGCCGGTCTGGCACAATGGCCTGCTGTACTCGGCGCGCGCGGCCCCTCTACCCGCTCGATGCCGTGTCCTCCAGGCCGGACCGGACCGCATGCCCCACGTGCGAACCGCGACGGCCGCCTCGCAGACATCCAGGAGAAGACCACACCGTGGCCACCAAGATCCGCCTCAAGCGTCTCGGCAAGATCCGGGCGCCGTACTACCGCGTCGTCGTCGCGGACTCCCGCACCAAGCGTGACGGTCGCGTCATCGAGGAGATCGGCAAGTACCACCCGACCGAGGAGCCGTCGCTCATCGACATCTCCTCGGAGCGCGCGCAGTACTGGCTGTCCGTCGGCGCCCAGCCGACCGAGCAGGTCCTCGCCCTCCTCAAGGTCACCGGCGACTGGCAGAAGTTCAAGGGCCTCCCGGGCGCCGAGGGCACCCTGCGCACCAAGGCCGCCGCGGCCGACGTGAAGGCCGCGGTCGACGCCGTCGCCGCGGACGCCGAGAAGGCCAAGGCCAAGGCGTCCGAGAAGAAGGCGGCCGCCGCCGAGGCCCCGGCCGCCGACGAGGCGCCGGCCGAGGACGAGCAGGCCTGATGCTCGCCGACGCGCTGGAGCACCTGGTCCGGGGCATCGTCGACCACCCGGACGACGTGCGGGTCGACGCCCGCACGCTCCGCCGCGGCGACCTGCTCGAGGTCCGGGTGCACCCGGACGACCTCGGGCGGGTCATCGGCCGCGGCGGCCGGACCGCCCGCGCGCTGCGCACCGTCGTCGGCGCGCTGTCGTCCGAGGGTCCGGTCCGCGTGGACGTCGTGGACGTCGCCCGGCGGTGAGCCGCGCACCCGGTCGGCCTCGCGCCGGCCGGTGAGACACCGGCACAGGCCCGGTCCCTCGCAGGGGCCGGGCCTGCGTCGTGCCTGCACCCGTACGCTGGTCCGGCCCGGAGCCGGACCCCCCGAGAGGAACCCCATGCTGCTGACGGTCGCCCGGATCGGCCGCGCGCACGGCCTGCGCGGCGAGGTCGCGCTCGACGTGCGCACCGACGACCCCGCGGCACGCCTCGCGGCCGGCGCCGTGCTCGCGACCGAGCCCGCCGACCGCGGCCCGCTGACGGTCGCGCGCACCCGCGAGCAGCAGGGGCGCTGGTACGTCACGTTCGCGGAGGCCCCCGACCGCACCTCGGCCGAGTCCCTGCGGGGAGTCGACCTGGTCGTGGAGGTCGCGGACGACGCGAGCACCGCCGACGACGACGAGGACGCCTGGTACCCGCACGAGCTCGCCGGGCTGCGCGCCGAGCACGTCGACGGCCGGCCGCTCGGCGAGGTCGTCGGGCTGGAGCACCTGCCGGCGCAGGACGCCCTGGTGCTGCGGGAGCCCGACGGCACCCGCACGCTCGTGCCCTTCGTGCGCGCGATCGTGCCGGTGGTGGACGTCCCCGGCGGTCGGGTCGTGCTGGACCCGCCCGGCGGGCTGCTGGCGTCGGACGCGGCGAACCTCGTCGTGAGCGACGAGACGCGCGGCGACGCGGCGGGGGACGACGACTGACGTGCGCATCGACATCGTCTCGATCTTCCCCGACTACCTGAGCCCGCTCGGCCTGTCGCTGGTGGGCAAGGCCCGCACCAGCGGCCTCGTCGACCTGCGGGTGCACGACCTGCGCGACTGGACGACCGACCGGCACCGCACCGTCGACGACACCCCGTTCGGCGGCGGCGCCGGCATGGTGATGAAGCCCGACGTCTGGGGCGCGGCCCTGGACGAGCTGGTCGTCGAGGGCAGCCACCTGCTGCTGCCGACCCCGTCCGGCGCCCCGCTCACCCAGCGGCACGCGGAGGAGTGGGCCGCCGACGGGCACCTCGTCATCGCCTGCGGGCGGTACGAGGGCATCGACGCCCGCGTCGCGGCGCACTACGCGTCCCGGCCGGGCGTACGGGTCAGCGAGTACTCCATCGGCGACTACGTGCTCAACGGCGGCGAGGTCGCGGCCATGGTGCTCGTCGAGGCGGTCGTCCGGCTGCTGCCCGGCGTCGTCGGCAACCCGCACTCGCTCGTGGAGGAGTCGCACGGCGCCGCAGGGCTGCTCGAGTACCCCGTGTACACGAAGCCGCCGGCCTGGCGGGACCTCGACGTCCCCGACGTGCTGCTGTCCGGGCACCACGGCCGGGTCGAGCGCTGGCGCCGGGACCAGGCGCTGACCCGCACCGCCGAGCGGCGGCCGGACCTGCTCGCGCGGCTCGCGCCGGGAGACCTCGACAAGGCCGACCGCGCGGTGCTGGCCGACCTCGGGTGGGCCGTGGGGGACGACGGACCGGTGCCGCCGGGGGAGTAGCGGTCCCGGTTTCGACCCCGGCCCCCCGGCTGTGGCACACTTGTCGGTCGGTGCCCGACGGCCCCGCCTCTGCCACAGGGGAGGCGACCACGGCCCGCCGAGCGATCGGCCGCGCACCGCACCTCATGCCATCCGGCGCCCCGGCGCCGACGACGACGCGCGTGACCTGTGGCACGGCGGGAAAGCGACACACGATGTCCCACATCCTCGACTCGATCGACGCGGCTTCGCTCCGCACCGACATCCCGGACTTCCGCCCCGGCGACACGCTGAAGGTGAACGTCAAGGTCGTCGAGGGCAACCGCTCTCGCGTCCAGGTCTTCCAGGGCGTCGTGATCGCCCGCCAGGGCGACGGCGTCCGCGAGACCTTCACGGTCCGCAAGGTCTCGTTCGGCGTCGGCGTCGAGCGCACCTTCCCGGTGCACTCCCCGACCCTGGAGTCCGTCGAGGTCGCCACCCGCGGTGACGTCCGTCGCGCGAAGCTGTACTACCTGCGCAACCTCCGCGGCAAGAAGGCCAAGATCAAGGAGAAGCGCGACGCGGTCCCGGCCAAGCAGGCCTGAGACCCCCCGCGGCACGCCGACGGGCGGTCACCCCTCACGGGGGGTGGCCGCCCGTCGGCCGTGCCGGGGAGGTTCGGTGCGCACCGGCGCGTGGGTGTGGGCGGCGGTCCGACGACGTGGGAGAGTGATCCGGTGACGGACCAGCACGCAGCACCTGCCGGCCACGAGGCGGCTGGCAGGTCCGAGGAGCGACGGCGCGGACCCGTCACCTCCTTCCTGCGGGAGACCGCGATCATCCTCGTCAGCGCGATCGTGCTGTCGTGGCTGGTCAAGACCTTCCTCGCGCAGGCCTTCTTCATCCCGAGCGCGTCGATGCACGACACGCTGCTCGAGGGCGACCGCGTCCTCGTGAGCAAGCTCGCCCCGGGGCCGCTCGACGTCCACCGGGGCGACATCGTGGTGTTCTCGGACCCCGGCGGCTGGCTCGACCAGCAGACGGTGCCGGAGACCAACGTCGTCCAGGACGCGCTCATCGCCATCGGCCTCATGCCGCAGCAGTCCGAGGACCACCTCATCAAGCGCGTCATCGGCCTGCCCGGGGACCGGGTCGCCTCCGCCGGCGACGGGTCCCCGCTCACCGTGAACGGCGAGCCGGTCGACGAGACCGAGTACCTCGCGCCCGGCGCCAGCCCGAGCCAGATCGCGTTCGACGTGGTCGTGCCGTCCGGGTCCGTCTGGGTCATGGGCGACAACCGGTCGTCGTCCGCCGACTCGCGCTACCACCTCGGCGACCCCGGCGGCGGCTCCGTGCCGATCGCCGACGTCGTCGGCACCGCCTTCGTGAAGCTGTGGCCCGTCGACCGGATCGGGCTGCTGCGCAACCCGGGCGACGTGTTCGCCGACGTCCC
This sequence comes from Cellulomonas sp. EB106-03-03-XG116, assembly GCF_058792015.1. Lineage (NCBI taxonomy): Bacteria > Bacillati > Actinomycetota > Actinomycetes > Micrococcales > Cellulomonadaceae > Cellulomonas > Cellulomonas sp. EB106-03-03-XG116. The sequence goes on along the minus strand of NZ_JBYTEP010000028.1, from coordinate 26,079 downwards.
GGACCCGTCGTGACCGCCGCCGGACGCGCGCGGACCGCCTGGAACCGGGCCGCGCCGACGCTCCGGGTGGAGCGCCAGATCATCCGGGACGGCGTCCCGGCCCTCGCGTGCGCCGACGAGGTCGGCCGCGGCAGCCTCAGCGGTCCCGTGACCGTCGGCGTCGTCGTGGTGACCGCCGAGAGCCGCGCCGTGCCGCAGGGCGTCCGGGACAGCAAGCTGCTGAGCGCCGCCGAGCGCGAGCGGCTCGCCCCGCTCATCCGCCGCTGGGCCGCCTGCTGGTCGGTCGGGCACGCGGAGCCCGCCGAGATCGACGCGTACGGGATCATCGCCGCCCTGCGCCTCGCCGCGCACCGCGCCATCGCCGGTCTCGAGACCGCGCCGGGCGCCCTCCTGCTCGACGGCAACCACGACTACGTGACCACCCCGGCGCAGGACGCGCTGATCGGCCCGCCGGCGGTGCTCGACGTCGTCCCGCCCGTGCGGACCTTCGTCAAGGCCGACCTGCGGTGCGCCGCCGTCGCCGCCGCGAGCATCCTCGCCAAGACCGAGCGCGACGCGATCATGACCCGGCTGCACGACGACCACCCCGAGTACGGGTGGGCCGAGAACAAGGGGTACTCCGCGCCCGAGCACCTGGCGGCGCTGCGCCGGCTCGGGCCCACGCCGCACCACCGGACGTCCTGGCGGCTGCCGGGCGTCGAGGCGGGCGCGACCGCGGCCGGGGTCGGCGCGGGCGTGCCGGGGGTCGGCGCGGGTGTGCGGGGCGACGGCGCGCTGGACGACGCGCTGCTGGCGGGCGAGCCGCTCACGCTCGACGTCGCGGGCTGACGTCGCGGTCCGGCGGGGCGGCTGGTGCGGGCCGATGTGCCCGGATGGGGGATGATGGGTCGGTGAGCGCCGAGGACCTGGAGAACTACGAGACCGAGATGGAGCTCGCGCTGTACCGCGAGTACCGCGATGCCGTCGGCCTCTTCTCGTACGTCGTCGAGACCGAGCGCCGGTTCTACCTGGCGAACCACGTGGACCTGCAGGTCCGCTCCGCCGCGGGCGAGGTCTACTTCGAGCTGACGCTCGCCGACGCGTGGGTGTGGGACGTCTACCGGTCCGCGCGGTTCGTGAAGTCCGTGCGCGTGGTGACGTTCAAGGACGTCAACGTCGAGGAGCTGGTCAAGGCCGACCTGGACCTCGGCTCGGGCGGTGGCTTCGGGCGGTAGCCCGTTCGTCCGGGCGGGCGCCGGGCGGCGTCGCGTCCCGTTCGCGGGGCGGGCGCCGAGTCCTCCACAGGCCGGACTGCGCGTGTCGTCCCCAGCACCGCGAGGGCGGGGCGGCGGGCCGCCTGCCCTCCCCGGCAGCCTCGGTGCCGGAGGTGGTGCCGATGCGCACGCGGAACGAGACCGGCCGGCTGGGTGAGGACCTGGCGGCGCGGCTCCTGGAGAACGAGGGCTGGACGGTCCTCGACCGGAACTGGTTCGGGCCGGGCGGCGAGCTCGACCTCGTCGCCCTCGACCCCGACGAGGACGCCGTCGTCGGCGTCGAGGTGAAGACGCGCCGGACGCGGACCTACGGCACGCCGCACGAGGCCGTGACCCCGCGCAAGCTGCAACGGCTGCGCGCGCTGCTGGCGGCCTGGCTCGCGGAGCACGACGTGCACGCCGCCTCGGTCCGGCTCGACCTCGTGGCCGTCGAGCTGCGCGACGGCCACCCGCCGCGCGCCGAGCACCTCGCGGGGATCGGCTGATGGCGCTCGGGCGCACCCGGGCCGTCGGGCTGGTCGGCCTCACCGGCCACCTCGTCGAGGTCGAGGCGCACCTCGCGCCGTCGCTGCCCGCCTTCGCGCTCGTCGGCCTGCCGGACGCCTCGCTCGCCGAGGCGCGGGACCGCGTGCGGGCGGCCGTCGGGTCGACCGGCCTCACCTGGCCGAACCGCCGCATCACCGTCAACCTCTCGCCCGCCGCCCTGCCCAAGTCGGGGCCGGGGTTCGACCTCGCGGTCGCCGTCGCCGTGCTCGCGGCCGCCGAGCTCCTGGAGGCCCGGCGGGCCGCGGGCGTGGTGCACCTCGGCGAGCTCGGCCTGGACGGGCGGCTCCGACCGGTGCGGGGCGTCCTGCCGGCCGTGGCCGCCGCCGTCGCCGCCGGGCACCCCGACGTCGTCGTCCCCGAGGCGGACGCGCCCGAGGCCGCCCTGGTGCCGGGTGCGCGCGTCGTCGCCTGCCGGAGCCTCGCGGAGGTGGTCCGGCGGCACGGCGGGGCGGTCGACGTCCCGGACGTCGCGGCCGTGCCGCCGGTGCGGGTCGGCGGCGCGCACCGCGCCCCGGTCGGCGACCTCGCGGACGTGCTCGGGCAGGGCGCGGCGCGTGCGGCCGTCGAGGTCGCCGCGGCGGGCGGGCACCACCTGCTGCTCGTGGGGCCGCCCGGGGCGGGCAAGACCATGCTCGCGTCCCGGCTCCCCGGCCTGCTGCCCGACCTGGACGAGGCCGAGGCGGTCGAGGTCACGGCCGTGCACTCGGTGGCCGGCACCTTCGACCCCGACGGCGGCCTGCTGCACCGGCCGCCCTTCGAGGACCCGCACCACACCGCGACGCCCGCCAGCATCGTCGGCGGCGGCTCGGGGATGCCGCGGCCGGGCGCGGCGTCCCGGGCGCACCGCGGCGTGCTCTTCCTCGACGAGGCCCCGGAGTTCCCGACCGCCGTCCTGCAGACCCTGCGGCAGCCGCTCGAGCACGGCGAGGTCGTCGTGCACCGGGCCGCCGGGGCTGCCCGGTACCCCGCGCGGTTCCAGCTCGTCCTCGCGGCCAACCCCTGCCCGTGCGGGCGGGCCGTCGGCACAGGGCTCGCGTGCACCTGCCGCTCGCTCGAGCGGCGCCGGTACTTCGGCAAGATCTCCGGCCCGCTGCTCGACCGGGTCGACGTCCAGGTCGAGGTCCCCGCCGTCCGGCGGGCCGAGCTCGGCGAGCCCGCCGAGAGCACCGCCACCGTCGCCGCGCGCGTCGCCGCCGCCCGGAGCGCCCAGGCCGAGCGGTGGACGGGGACGCCGTGGCGCCTCAACGGCGACGTGCCGGGGCAGGTCCTCCGCGACCGGCTCGGGCCGGGCCGCGCGCTGCTCGGCCTCGTGGACCAGGGGATCGACCGCGGGACGCTGACCCTCCGCGGCGCCGACCGGGTGCTGCGGCTGGCGTGGACCGTCGCGGACCTGGCGGGACGCGCGGCCCCCGCGGCCGACGACGTCGGGCGGGCCGTCGCGCTGCGCACCCGGGGGCAGGGCGCGTGACCGCGGGGGAGGGCGCGTGAGCGCGGCGGAGGGCCGGAGCGCCGAGCGGGGTGGCGAGGTGTGGGCGCGGGCCGCGTGGAGCATCGTCGCCGAGCCCGGCGACACCACGGCGGGCGCGGTCGTGGCAGCCCTGGGGGCGCCCGCGGCGCTCGCCTGGGCGCTGTGGGCGGTGACGGCGACCCCGGCGGACGCCGTGCGCCGGCTGCGCGACCTGGCGCGCGCCGACGCGGGCGTGAGCGAGGGTGCCGGCGACGCCGCCGCCTGGCCGGTGGGCACGCACCGGGTGCTCGCGCGGGCGGTGCCCCGGTGGGCTCCGCGGCTGGCGGACCTGGACCCGCGACCGGCGCTCGACGAGCTCGCGGCGCGCGGCGGCGCCCTCCTGGTCCCCGGCGACCCGGGCTGGCCGCGCGCCCTGGACGACCTCGGGCCTGCGGCGCCGCTCTGCCTCTGGTTGCGCGGGGATCCGGACCTCGCGGGGTCGGCGGCGCGGTCGGTGGCCGTCGTCGGAGCGCGGGCGGCCACGGCGTACGGCGAGCGCGTCGCGGGCGACCTCGGGGCGGGGCTGGCCGACCGGGGCGTCACCGTCGTCTCGGGAGGGGCGTTCGGTGTCGACGTGGCCGCGCACCGCGGCGCCCTGGCGGTCGGCGGGCGGACCGTCGCGCTCCTCGCGGGCGGCGTCGACCGCCCGTCGCCGGCGGGCAACCTCGCCGTGCTGGAGCGGATGGTCGAGGCCGGCGGCGCCCTCGTCGCGGAGAGCCCACCCGGCACACCGCCGAGCCGCGCCCGCTTCCTCCAGCGCAACCGGGTCATCGCGGCCCTGACCCGGGCGACGGTGGTCGTCGAGGCCGCGTGGCGCAGCGGGGCGCTCAGCACCGCCGCCCGAGCAGGCGAGCTCCTGCGTCCCGTCGGGGCCGTACCCGGCCCCGTCACCTCGATGGCGTCGGCCGGGTGCCACCGGCTCCTGCGGGACGGGGCGGCCGTCTGCGTGACGGACGCGGCGGAGGTCGTCGAGCTGCTCGACCCGCCGGACGCGGACGCGGACGCCGGGTCGGACCGGCCCTCGTCATCGGCGTCGGCCGGGGCGCCGCCGTCCGGGGCGCCGCGGCCGCAGGGGGTCGCCGACCGGGCGGACAGCCCGGCGGCCCGCACCCTGGACGCGCTGGACCGCCGGCGGGCGCGCACCGTGTCCGAGATCGCCCGGCGAGCGGGCCTCTCCGAGGGCGAGGTCGTCGCGGCGCTCGGACTGCTGGAGCTCGCCGGGGACGCGTCGACGGAGGCGGGGCGGTGGCGCAGGGCAGGCGAGCCGTCACGCCGTGGCGCGTTCGGTTGATCGGTGGGGAGAGCGGCGGCGTCGCGGCGGCGGTGCCGGAGGCGGGGCGGTGTCGCAGGACCGGCGAGCCGTCACGCCGTGGCGCGCCCGGCCGACGGGTGGGCGTCGCGGCGCCGGGGGTCCTCCCGGCTGCGGCGCCTCCGGCTGCGGTGCCTCGGCGTGTCGTGGCGTCCGTGCGTCGGGAATTCCCCGCTCGACCCCTCAGTCAAAACCACATATCCGGTCGGTGATGGCATCCGGCGACCGGGCGTCCCGTCCCGTCCCGGCCGCACCGTGGTTCACCCGTGCGGCCCCTCGTCAACCGGCCCCGGCTGCGCTCCACCGGTTTCGCGCACGGGAAAACGCATTCACCCGCCCGGCGCACATCCCGCGCCCTCCCGACGTGTCCGACAGGTGGACGCAGACGCCCTGGAACCGCTGCCGAACGGTAGGAAATTGCGCCGTGGAATCGGACATTTGACCGTGATTCGTACAGGGGTGGGTGAAACGCGCCACAGACCGCTTGTCGCCCGGAGGTGTGACAGGTGACCGTAGTCCCGTGCACACGGGGGCTGCAGCGGGACCGGGCCGGGGGGCGACCCCGGTGACCGACGCGTTCGCGCTCCACCTGCGCACCCAGCGGGGCCTCTCCGAGAACACCGTGCGGGCCTACCTGGGCGACCTGGAGCACCTCACGGGGTACGCGCGCCGCCACGGCGTGGCCGACCTCCTCGGCGTCGACCTCACGGTCCTGCGCGGCTGGCTCGCCTCGATGGCGACCGCCGAGCGCAGCCGGGCGACGCTGGCCCGGCGCGGCGCCGCCGCGCGCACGTTCTTCGCCTGGGCGGCGCGCACCGGCCGCGTCGCGCAGGACCCGGCGCTCCGCCTCGCGAGCGCCCGCCCGGCCTCGCACCTGCCGACCGTGCTCGACCAGGGCGCGGCCGCCGCGCTGCTCGACACCGCCCGGGTCCGCGCGGACGACGGCGACCCGGTGCACCTGCGGGACTGGGCGGCGCTCGAGCTGCTCTACGCGACCGGCGCGCGCGTCGGCGAGCTGTGCGCCGCGGACGTGGACGACCTGGACCTGGCGACCCGCACCATCCGGCTCACCGGCAAGGGCGACAAGCAGCGCGTCGTCCCGGTCGGGGAGCTGGCGGTCGAGGCGGTGGAGGCCTGGCTGGGCCGCGGCCGCCCGGCGCTCGCCACGGAGACCTCCGGGCCGGCGCTCCTGCTCGGTCGGCGCGGCGCCCGCGCCGACCAGCGTCAGCTGCGTCGTGCGGTGCACGACGTGTCGGCCGCGGCCGGTGTCAGCGACGTGGCCCCCCACGCGCTCCGGCACTCGGCCGCGACGCACCTGCTGGAGGGCGGCTCCGACCTCCGCAGCGTGCAGGAGGTGCTGGGGCACGCCAGCCTCGCCACCACCCAGCGCTACACCCACGTGACCGCGGACCGCCTCCGCGCGTCCTTCGAGCAGGCCCACCCCCGCGCATGACGTCCGAGATGGAGACGCCCATGTCAGTTCCGGCTGAGGACACCCTCCCGCTGGCTGCCTCGTCGCGCCGTGCGCCCGGTGCGCCGGCCGCGCCCCTCGGCGTCATCCCGCGGCAGCAGACGCTGGACGCCGGCGAGCTCGAGCTGGACGCCGCCGGGGCGATCGCCGTCGCCACCGAGGTGACGGAGGCCGACCTCGAGGACGTCGACCTGGAGGCCGTGGTCACGCTCACCGCGGTCGAGGACCCGGAGCTCGACGAGCTCGAGGCGCTCGCGGGCGCGGCGACGGACCCCGTCGCGCTGGACTGGCAGCTCTTCAAGTCCGGCGGCGACCGCCTGGTGCGCGAGCGGCTGATCCTGCACTACGCCCCGCTGGTCACCGCCGTGGCCGGTCGCGTGGGCATGCGCCTGCCGGCGATGGTCGAGCAGGCCGACCTGGTGTCCTACGGCATGTTCGGCCTCATCGACGCGATCGAGAAGTACGAGCCCGGCCGCTCGGTCAAGTTCGAGACCTACGCGAGCGCCCGCATCCGCGGCGCGATCATCGACGAGCTCCGCGCGATGGACTGGATCCCGCGCTCGGTGCGCACGAAGGCCCGCGCCGTGGACCGCGCGTACGCGGAGCTCGAGAGCAGCCTGCACCGGGTCCCGACGGAGTCCGAGGTGGCCGCCCGGCTGCAGATGGACATCCGCGAGCTCCGGGCGCTGTTCACGCAGCTGTCGACGGTGAACGTCGCGGCGCTGGACGAGCTGCTCGGCGCGGGGGAGGACCGCGGGGACCGGCTGTCGCTGCTCGACACCCTCGGCGACGACCGCACGCCCGACCCCGAGAACTCGTTCGAGGCCCAGGAGACGAAGTTCCTGCTGGCGCGCGCGATCGACCAGCTCGGCGAGCGGGAGAAGCTCGTGCTGGTCCTCTACTACTACGAGGGCATGACGCTCGCCGAGATCGGCCGCGTCCTCGGCGTGACGGAGTCGCGCATCTCGCAGATGCACACCGCCGCCATGCTGCGCCTGCGCGCGCGGCTGACGGAGGCCGACCGCGGCTGACCCGCCGCGGGCGAGCAGGACCACCGGCCCGCCCCGGAGCAGCAGCATCGGGTCGAGGTAGACGTCGCCGTCGCGCACGCCCCAGTGCAGGCAGGCCGGTTCGCAGTGGCTGCGGTCGGCGGTGACGGTCCCGACGACCGACCCCGCCGCGACCCGGTCGCCCACCGCGACGGCGGCGGCGACCGGCTCGACGGAGCTGCGCAGGCCGTCGTCGTGCCGGACGGTCAGCACGGGCCGGTCCACGACGACGCCGGCGAACGTCACCGCCCCGGCGCGCGGGGCCAGCACGGGTGTCCCGACGGGGGCGTCCAGGTCGACGCCGCGGTGGCCCGCGGCCCACGGCACGGCCGGGCCGTCGAACGGCTCGACGACCGCGACCGGCTCGACCGGCGGCCGCCACGCGTCGGCTGCGGGGGCGACGACCGCCCGCGGCGGGGCGGGACCGAGCACGACGCGGGCGAGCGGCAGCGGCACCGCGACGAGTGCGAGCAGCACGACGGCGGCGAGGACGCGGCGGGGGAGCGGGACGACGGGCACGGTCCGAGCGTCCGGGAGCCGGCGTCCCGCCGGCGGGCCCGCGGCGGCCGACCTGGGGACGCCACGCGGCCGCGACCCTGTGGAGGACTCGGCGCCGGCTCCCGGCCCGCCCCCCGTCCCGCCCCCGGACCCGCGCCGCGTCCGACGTCGTGCACGTCACGTCGCCGCCGGCCGGCGCCGGTCCGGGCCCTGGTGCCCGTCCGGTAGACTCCTTCCTGCGACCGGTGCGTGCCGGTCGACATCGCGCGTCATCACCGACGCACACACCCCCACCGCCCCGGCGGGAGAGGTGCGTGCGGAGGGCCGGCGCCGGCAGCGGTCCGGGACCCCGAGGGGACCCGGTGTCGGCAAGGGCGTGGCGCCAGGGGTGCGTCCCGACCGGGAGGCGCCGACAACCGGACGAGCGGGTGCGCCGAGGCGGGCCCGCGATCACTGTGCGCGCCCCCGACGCGGGCGTGCGGAAGGACCACCATGGCCGTCGTGACCATGCGCCAGCTGCTCGAGAGCGGTGTCCACTTCGGGCACCAGACCCGCCGCTGGAACCCCAAGATGAAGCGCTTCATCTTCACCGAGCGCAACGGCATCTACATCGTCGACCTGCAGCAGTCGCTGTCCTACATCGACCGCGCGTACGACTTCGTCAAGGAGACGGTCGCCCACGGCGGCACCATCCTGTTCGTCGGCACGAAGAAGCAGGCCCAGGAGCCGGTGGCCGAGCAGGCCGCCCGCGTCGGGATGCCCTACGTCAACCAGCGCTGGCTGGGCGGCATGCTCACCAACTTCCAGACGGTGAACAAGCGCCTGCAGCGCCTCAAGGAGCTCGAGCTCATCGACTTCGACGACGTCGCGGGGAGCGCGTACACGAAGAAGGAGCTCCTCATCATGCGTCGCGAGAAGGACAAGCTCGCGAAGACGCTGGGCGGCATCCGCGACATGACCCGGACCCCGTCCGCGGTCTGGATCGTGGACACCAACAAGGAGCACCTGGCCGTCGACGAGGCGCGCAAGCTCGGCATCCCGATCGTCGCGATCCTCGACACCAACTGCGACCCGGACGTCGTCGACTACCCGATCCCGGGCAACGACGACGCGATCCGCGCCGTGCAGCTGCTGACCCGCGTGATCGCGGACGCGGCCGCCGAGGGCACGCTGCAGCGCCACTCGGGCCGCCAGGGTGGCGCCGAGGCCGCGTCGGCCGAGTCCGAGCCGCTGGCCGAGTGGGAGCGCGAGCTCCTGGCCGGTGCCGAGGAGTCGCTGGCCGCCACGCAGGCGACCGCCGACGAGGCCCCCGCGGGCGAGCCGACCCCGGCCGAGGGTGCTGCCACCCCGGGTCAGGACGCTGCTCCGGCCGTCGAGGCCGCTGCCGAGGCCGCCGCCACGGAGACCGCCGCCGCCGAGTCCGAGGGCGACGCCGAGTCCAAGTGACCCGGCTCGCCGATCGCACGTACTGACGAGTTAGGACGGAACAGATGGCCAACTACTCCATGGCCGACATCAAGGCGCTCCGCGAGAAGACCGGCGCGGGCATGATGGACGTCAAGAAGGCGCTCGAGGAGGCGGAGGGCGACGCCGACAAGGCGCTCGAGATCATCCGCGTCAAGGGCCTGAAGGGCGTCTCCAAGCGCGAGGGCCGCTCGGCCTCCGACGGCCTGGTCGCGGCCGAGGTCGTCACCGCCGGTGACGGCGAGGACGAGGTCGGCGTGATCGTCGAGGTGAACTCGGAGACGGACTTCGTCGCCAAGAACGCCACGTTCATCACCCTGTCGGAGAAGGTGCTCGCCACGGCGGTCGCCTCCGGCGCCCGGGACGCCGACGCGCTGCTCTCCGCGGACGTCGACGGCAAGTCGCTGCAGGAGGTCGTCGACGAGACGGCCGCCGTGCTCGGCGAGAAGGTCGTCGTGCGCCGCGTGGCCCGCGTCGCCGGCGAGAAGGTCTCGGTCTACCTGCACAAGGTGAACAAGGACCTCCCCCCGCAGGTCGGCGTGCTCGTCGCGACCGACGCCAAGGGCGCCGAGGTGGCCCGCGACATCGCGACGCACATCGCCGCGTTCTCGCCGGCCTACCTGACCCGCGACGAGGTCCCGGCCGAGACGGTCGAGAACGAGCGCCGCATCGCCGAGGAGACCGCCCGCAACGAGGGCAAGCCCGAGGCCGCGCTGCCGAAGATCGTCGAGGGCCGCCTGACGGGCTACTTCAAGGACGTCGTCCTCCTGGACCAGCCGTTCGCGAAGGACTCGAAGAAGTCGGTCGCCCAGGTGCTCGCCGAGGTCGGCGGCACCGTGACCGGCTTCGTGCGGTTCCGCGTCGGCGCCTGACGACGCCACACCCGGTGGCCCCGGCCCTGATGGGCCGGGGCCACCGGCGCGAGATCCCCGCAGCACCCCGCCGACACCCTGGAGGTACCCCATGACCGAGACCGATCCGCGGCGGGTGCTGCTGAAGCTGTCGGGCGAGGCGTTCGGGGGCGGGTCGATCGGCCTGGACGCCGGCGTCGTGCGCCGGGTGGCCGCCGAGATCGCGGCCGCGGTCGCCGACGGGGTGCAGGTCGCCATCGTCTGCGGCGGCGGCAACTTCTTCCGCGGGGCCGAGCTGGCCCAGAACGGCCTGGACCGGGCCCGCGCGGACTACATGGGCATGCTGGGCACGGTCATGAACTGCCTGGCGCTGCAGGACTTCCTGGAGCAGGCCGGCGTGGACACGCGCGTGCAGACCGCCATCACGATGGGCCAGGTCGCCGAGCCGTACATCCCGCTGCGCGCCATCCGGCACATGGAGAAGGGCCGCGTCGTGATCTTCGGCGCCGGCGCCGGCATGCCGTACTTCTCGACCGACACCGTCTGCGTGCAGCGCGCCCTCGAGACGCACTGCGACGAGGTGCTCATGGGCAAGAACGGCGTCGACGGCGTCTACACCGCCGACCCGCGCACGGACCCCACGGCGACGAAGCTCGACCACCTGACCTACACCGAGGCGATCGTGCAGGAGCTCGGCGTCATGGACTCGACGGCCCTGTCGATGTGCCGCGACAACGGTGTGCGCATGCGGGTCTTCGGGCTGGAGGAGCCGGGCAACGTCACCCGGGTGCTCCGGGGTGAGAAGATCGGGACGCTGGTCACCGAGGACTGACCGCGTCGTCGCCGGCGCCCCGACCGGCAGCACGCCACCAGCACGACCATGACTGAAGGAGCAACCGTGATCGACGAGATCCTCCTCGAGGCCGAGGAGAAGATGGACAAGGCCGTCGAGGTCGCCAAGGAGGACTTCGCCGCGATCCGCACGGGTCGTGCCAACGCGGCGATGTTCAACAAGATCACGGTCGACTACTACGGCAGCCCGACGCCGCTGCAGCAGCTGGCGTCGTTCAACGTCACCGAGGCGCGCACGATCCTCATCTCCCCGTTCGACAAGTCGTCGATGCAGGGGATCGAGAAGGCGCTGCGCGACTCGGACCTGGGTGTGAACCCGACCAACGACGGCAACGTGATCCGCGTGACCCTGCCGGCGCTGACCACCGAGCGCCGCAAGGAGTTCGTGAAGCTGGCGAAGACCAAGGCCGAGGACGCGCGCATCTCGGTGCGCAACGTCCGCCGCCGCGCCAAGGACGAGCTGGACCGCCTGGTCAAGGACGGCGAGGCCGGCGAGGACGAGGTCGTGCGCGCGGAGAAGGAGCTGGAGTCCGTCACCAAGAGGCACGTCGACCTGGTCGACCAGCTCCTCTCCTCCAAGGAGAGCGAGCTGCTCGAGGTCTGATGTCGTCCCACCCCGCCGTCGCCCCGGCGCCCGGCACCTCGCGTGCCGGGCGCGACCTGCCCGTCGCCGTCGCCGTCGGCCTCGGGCTCCTGGTCCTCGTCGCGGCGTCGCTGTTCATCCGCCGGGAGGCGTTCGGCCTCATCGCGGTCGCCGCGGTGGGCGCCGGCCTCTGGGAGCTCGCGCAGGCGTTCGCCCGGCGCGGCGTGCACATCCCCGTGCTGCCGCTGCTCGTCGGCGACGTCGGCATCCTCGTCTCCGCGTACGTCGCGGGGATGGAGGCCCTGTTCGTCGCGTTCGTGCTGACCGTCGGGGGCATCGTCGTCTGGCGGGTGCTCGACGGCAGCGGCCCGCGGGCGGTGCGGGACGCGACGTCGGGCGTGTTCGCGGCGGCGTACCTGCCGCTCATGGCCGGCTTCGTCATGCTGATGCTGGCGGCCGAGGACGGCGCGATGCGGGTGGCGCTGTTCATCCTGCTCTGCGTCGCGAACGACACCGGCGGCTACGTCGTCGGCGTGCTGATCGGCCGGCACCCGCTGGCGCCGTCGGTCAGCCCCAAGAAGACCTGGGAGGGCCTGCTCGGCTCGGTCGTGCTGGCCTCGGTGGTCGGCGTCCTGGGCGTGCACCTCATGTTCGACGGGGACCCCGCCGTGGGCGCGCTGCTGGGCGTCGCCACGGTCGTGGTCGCGACGCTGGGCGACCTGGGGGAGTCGCTCATCAAGCGCGACCTCGAGCTCAAGGACATGGGCACCCTGCTGCCGGGCCACGGCGGCATCCTGGACCGGATCGACTCGATGCTGCTGGCCGCCCCCGTGGTCTACCTGCTGCTCGAGGCGCTCCAGCCCGTCGCCGGCGCCTGACGCCGCACGGCCGGGACCCGACCGGCTCCCAGCCCGCACCCAGCACCACCCGACACCCTGACCACGACACCCCCGAGGAGGACCGCGTGAGCGCCACGCCCGTCGCACTCAACCTGTCGGCCCCGACCCGCGGGGCCCGGGGCAAGCCGCCGAAGCACTTCGTCGACCTGACGCCCGAGGAGCGCGTCGAGGCCGTGACCGCGCTCGGCGAGAAGCCGCTGCGCGCGAAGCAGCTCGCGACGCACTACTTCAGCCACCTGACGGTCGACCCCGCCGCGATGACCGACCTGCCCGCGGCGAGCCGCGACAAGCTGGTCGAGGCGCTGTTCCCGCCGCTGCTCACCGCCGCGCGCACGCTGCAGGCCGACGGCGGCACCACGGTCAAGACGCTCTGGCACCTGTTCGACGGCGCCAAGGTCGAGTCCGTGCTCATGCGGTACGCGCACCGGTCGACGCTCTGCGTGTCCAGCCAGGCGGGCTGCGGCATGGCGTGCCCGTTCTGCGCCACCGGCCAGCTCGGCCTGACCCGCAACCTGTCGACGGCGGAGGTCGTCGAGCAGGTGCGCGCCGCGGCCGCCGCGCTGGAGGCGGGCGAGGTCCCCGGCGGGCCCACCCGGCTGTCGAACGTCGTGTTCATGGGCATGGGCGAGCCGCTCGCGAACTACAAGACCGTGATGGAGACGGTGCGCCGCATGGTCGCGCCGGTCCCGGACGGCCTGGGCATGTCGGCCCGCAACATCACCGTCTCGACCGTCGGCCTGGTGCCCGCGATGCGCAAGCTCGCGAAGGAGGGCATCCCGGTGACGCTCGCGCTGTCGCTGCACGCCCCGGACGACGAGCTGCGCAACGAGCTGGTGCCGATCAACACCCGGTGGAGCGTCGCGGAGACCATCGACGCCGCCTACGAGTACTTCCAGGCGACCGGCCGCCGGGTGTCCATCGAGTACGCGCTGATGCGCGACATCAACGACCAGGCGTGGCGCGCCGACCTCCTGGGCACCGAGCTCAACCGGCGCGGCCGCGGCTGGGTGCACTGCAACCCCATCCCGCTGAACCCGACGCCCGGTTCGAAGTGGACGGCGAGCGATCCCGCGGTCGAGCAGGAGTTCGTGGCACGCTTGCGCGCACACGGCATCCCGACCACCGTCCGGGACACCCGTGGGTCCGACATCGACGGTGCGTGCGGCCAGCTGGCGGCTGAGGAGGACTGATGAGCGGCGGCGCCATGTTCCGGCGGGTCACCGGGATGCGGACGGGGTACCACCCCGAGGAGGTCGACGACTTCTTCACCCACGCCCGGACGGTCTACGAGCAGGGCCCCGCCGGCGCGCTGTCCAGCCGGGACGTGCGGACCGTCGCGTTCGACCTCGTCCGGCACGGCTACTCGACCACCGCGGTGGACGCCGCGCTCGACCGCCTCGAGGCCGCGTTCGTCGCCCGGTCCCGCGCCGACTTCATCGCGGACCGCGGGCGCCAGGCGTGGATGGAGACCCTCGCCGAGCAGGCGCGCTCGCTGTACGGCCGGCTGACCCGCCCCGAGGGCGAGCGGTTCGCGCACCCCAAGGGCCGCCAGCCCGGGTACGACGTGGCCGAGGTCGACGCGCTGTGCGACCGCCTCGTCGCGTACTTCGACACCAACGCGCCGCTGACCGCGCAGGAGGTGCGCTCGGCGGTGTTCACCCGCCGCAAGGGCGCCCGCGCGTACGCCGAGGGGCCGGTCGACGCGTTCCTCGAGCGCGCCGTGGACGTGCTGCTCGCCGCGGAGTGAGCCCCGCTCGGGCAGGATGGGGCGGATGAACCCGCGCACCGTCGTCCTGCTCGGCTCCACCGGATCGATCGGCACCCAGGCCGCCGACGTCATCACCCGGAACCCGGAGCGGTTCCGGGTGACCGGCCTCAGCGCGGGGGGCTCGGACCCCGTCGCGCTGGCCCGGCAGGCCGTGGCGCTCGGCGTGCAGACGGTCGCCGTCGCCGACCCCGACGCCGCGGGGACGGTGTTCGCCGAGGTCGTGCGCGCCTCCGCCGAGGCGGGGCTCCGCCAGGTCGGCGTCGAGGTGCTCACCGGCCCCGACGCGGCGTCCCAGCTCGCCGCCCGCGGCGCCGACGTCGTGCTGAACGGCATCACCGGGTCGGTCGGGCTCGGGCCCACCCTCGCCGCGCTCGGCTCCGGCAGCGTGCTGGCCCTCGCGAACAAGGAGTCGCTGGTGGCCGGCGGGCCGCTCGTGCGGGCCGCGGTGCAGCGTCCCGGGCAGGTGGTCCCCGTCGACTCGGAGCACTCCGCGATCGCGCAGTGCCTGCGCGGCGGGCGGCGGTCCGAGGTCCGGCGGCTGGTGCTGACCGCGTCCGGCGGCCCGTTCCGCGGCCGCACCCGGGCGGAGCTCGCCGACGTGACCCCCGAGCAGGCGCTCGCGCACCCCACGTGGTCGATGGGGCCGGTCGTCACGATCAACTCGGCCACCCTGGTCAACAAGGGGCTCGAGCTCATCGAGGCGCACCTGCTCTTCGACGTGCCGGTGGCCGACATCCAGGTGGTCGTGCACCCGCAGTCGGTCGTGCACTCGATGGTCGAGTTCGCCGACGGGTCGACGATCGCCCAGGCGTCCCCGCCGGACATGCGGCTGCCCATCGCCCTCGGCCTCTCCTGGCCGGACCGGCTGCCCGACGCCGCGGCGCCGGTGGACTGGACCCGCGCAGGCCGGTGGGACTTCGAGCCGCTCGACGAGGACACGTTCGGCGCCGTGGCGCTGGCCCGGGCGGCCGTCGCCGCCTCCGCGACGCACCCGGCCGTGTACAACGCGGCCAACGAGGAGGCCGTGGCGGCGTTCCTGGCGGGGCGGCTCGGGTTCCTCGGCATCGTGGAGACCGTCGAGGAGGTGCTCGCCGCGCACGACGGCGGTCCGGTGCGGGACGTCGCGGACGTGCAGGCGGCGGAGGACTGGGCCCGCGCCCGCGCCCGGGAGCGGGTCGCGGCGGCCTGAGGCCGGGTCCGCCGGGCGCGGCGGGTCAGGTGGTGCGCGGCGGGTTCGGTGGTTCTCGCCGAGTGCGGTGCCGGCGACCACCGAACTCGGCTGGGGGTACCGAGCTCGGCGCGGGCGAGCGGGGCGAGCGGCGCGGTCAGGTCGTCGAGATCGGTGGTTCGCGTCGAGATCGGTGGTGGGAAGCACCGATCTCGAGCCGAACCACCGATCTCGGTGGAGCGGCCGGGCGCGCCGCGGGTCAGCGTTCGCCCGTGCGGGCGGTGAGCCTGCTCGGGCGTCCGGTGATGCGCTCCTCCTGGTCGGCCAGGGCAGCCGCGCGGTCCTGGACCGCGGCGCCGAGCCGGTCCGCGAGCCGCCGCGGGGCCGAGGCGCGCGCCGCTCCGGCCCCGCGCGCCGACTGGGCTCCGCGCGCCGACCCGGCCGCGACCGCCGCCCCCGCTCCGCGCATCGCTCCGCGGCCCGCCGCCCCGCCCGCGACCGCCGCCCCGCGCACCACCCACGGGAGCCGCGTCAGCGCCCCGTCGCCCCCGGTCAGCAGCTCCGCCAGGGTCCGCCCCGCGAGGTTCCCCGCCGCGACGCCGTCGTCCCCGCCGCCGTCCGCCCACGCGAGCCCGGCGTCGGCGTCGAACCCGAGCGCGGGGAGCGGGCCGCCGGCGAGCGCGACGCCCCACGCGTGCGTGACCGGGGCCGGCGTCCCAGGCGGCAGCAGCCCGGCCAGCGCCCGGTGCAGGCGCAGCACGGCGGCGAGGTCCTGTCCCGACGGGGCGGGGGGCTGACGGGCGCTGCGCAGGCTGAGCACGAGCCGGTCGTCGGCGGTGCGCAGGGCCCGGACGGGGCGGTGGCCGGCGTCGGCGAGCACGACCCCCCGCCGCAGCCCCAGCGCCGCCCACGCGTCCTCGCCCAGCGGCGCGGTGGCGACGGCGTGCCGGCCGCCCGCGGGGCGCCCGCCGCCCGTGGCCCGCACGACCAGGGGCGCGCGCACGGTGCCCTGGTCGGTGACGACGGCGCCGGGGGAGAGCCGCAGGGCGCGGGTGCCCTCGGCGACGCGGGCGCCGTGCGCGGTCAGCACGTCGACGAGGCCCCGGACGAGCGCCACGGGCTGCAGCCGTCCGACGTCGGGCGCGAGGGTGCCACCGAGCGCCCCGCGCGCGCCGGGCGCCCGCACGAGGCCGGCGACGTCGCCCGGCCCGAGCAGCTCCATCTCGTCGCCCCAGGCCCGCGCGGCCTCGGCCTCCGCGGCGAGGCGCGCGAGCTGGGCCGGGGAGCGGGCGACGGTGAGCAGGCCGCCGACCGCCACGTCGCCGTCGATCTGCTCGGCCGCGGCGACGCCGCCGACCTCGACGACGGCGTCCCGCAGGGCGGCGCGCGCGGTCCGGGCCGCGTCGGGGCCGTGCTCGGCGGCGACCCGGGCGGCCGCGGACGCGGGCCCGGCGCCGAACCAGCCGCCCGTCCGCCCGCTCGCCCCGGCGCCGGCGACGTCCTGCTCGACCACGAGCACGTCGAGGGCGGGGTCCGCCTCGAGGAGGTAGTACGCGGTCCACAGACCGGTGAGTCCCGCGCCCACGACGACGACGTCCGCGGTGGTGTCCCCGTCGAGCGGGTCGCGCGCCGGGCGGGGGTCCGCGGCCTCGGCCTGGTCGAACCACAGGGACCGGGACGACGGGTCGCCCCCGGTGCTCCACCGCAGGACGTAGGCGGAGCCGTCGGAGCCGGGCCCCACCTCGTGCACGTCGTCCACGTCGCCTCCCGGGGTCGTCGGCCGTCGCACCGATCGTCATCGTTCGCCCCGGGCGACGCAAGGCGGTCACCGGACGGGTGATCCCGCGGGTGACCGGGCGCCCGCGCCCCGCCCACCTGCGGCGGTGCGGGGTACCGTGCCACGACCAGTCCCTCCCCGGCAGCACCGGGCCGCCCGGAACGAGGAGCGATGTCCGCACCCGCACCGCCGCCGCGGGACCTGCCGGTCGCCCGGCGGTCCGGCGACCCCACGCTGGGCCTGATCCGGCGGGTGCTGCTGGTCTGCCTGCTGTTCGGCGCGGTGTCGGTGGTCGCGGTGGCGGTCCTGCGCTGGGACGACGTCCTGCTGCGGGCGGCGTCGCCGGTGCTGCTGGTCGTCGTCCTGCTGTTCGCGTGGCTGGTGCTGCGGCGCCCCGCGGCGACGGTGCCGGTCTCGCGGGTCGTGCTGGTCGGCCTGGACGCGCTGTGGCTGGTGACGATGGGCAGCCGGCTCGGCACGGACGGGGGCTGGGACGCGCTGTTCCCGACGACGTTCATGGGCCTCGCGCTGTTCGTGGTGATCGGCTACCTAGTGTTCCCGACCCGGTTCGCGGCGCTGCACGCGGCGGCGGTGGTGGTCGCGACGCTGGCGGTGGGCTGGGCCGGTCTCGCGGTGGGCCCCTCCGACGGCGCCGCGCGCACGCACGCGGTCGACCTGGCGCGGTACGCGGTGTACCTGGGCGTGCTGGCGGCGATGGTCTGGGTGCTGTCCCGCACGAAGGAGCACGCCGCCCGGGCGTTCCAGGTCGCGGAGCACGCGAGCGCGGAGGCGGCCTCGATGCGGGAGATGGCGTACCGCGACCCGCTGACCGGTGCGGCGAACCGCCGGCGGCTCGAGGACGAGCTGGCCTACCAGGCGCGGGTCGTGGGGTCGGGGCTGGACGTGGCGCTGGTCTACCTCGACCTGGACCGGTTCAAGGCGGTGAACGACGGGCACGGCCACGCCGTCGGCGACCGGGTGCTGGTCGCGGTCGCGCGGGCGCTGGAGCAGCACGTGCGGTCCGGTGACCTGGTCGCGCGGCTCGGCGGCGAGGAGTTCCTGGTGGTCGCGCCGGGGACCGGGGCCGACGACGCGCGGGCGCTGGCCGAGCGGCTGCGCGCGGCGGTGCCGGGCGCGGTGCGGGCGCAGGCGCCGGTCGACGTGACGGCGAGCCTCGGGGTCACCGCGCTGCGCGCGGGAGAGGAGCCGGCGGCGGCGATCGGTCGGGTGGACGCGCTGATGTACCGCGCGAAGCGCGCGGGCCGGGACCGGGTGGCCGTCGACGGCGACCCGGAGCGCGACGCGGCGACCGGCACGGCGGACGTCCAGCCCGCCCCCAGGAATCCGGGGCAGGATGGGGGGTCGTCCCACACCCGCCGAGCCGACCCGCTCGGCGGCTCGCCGCACTGAACGGAGACCCCCGCATGGCCTACGCGATCGGCGTCGTGGTGCTCGTGGTGGGCATCCTCGTGTCCATCGCGCTGCACGAGGTCGGGCACATGGTGCCGGCCAAGAAGTTCGGCGTGCGCGTGAGCCAGTACATGGTGGGCTTCGGCCCGACCCTGTGGTCCCGGACGAGGCGTGAGACCGAGTACGGGGTCAAGGCCATCCCGCTCGGCGGCTACGTCCGGCTGATCGGGATGTACCCGACGCCCGAGGCCGTGGGGAACCCGCCGGTGCGGGGGTTCTTCAGCCGGATCGCCGCGGACGCCCGCGAGGCGAGCGCCGAGGAGATCCGGCCGGGGGAGGACCACCGCGCGTTCTACCGGCTGTCGACGCCGAAGAAGCTCGTGGTGATGCTCGGCGGGCCCGTGATGAACCTGCTGATCGCCGTGGTGCTGCTGGCGGTCGTGCTCGTCGGCATCGGGGTGCAGGGCGCGAGCACGACGCTGTCCTCGGTGAGCCAGTGCGTGCTGCCCGCGGGGTCGACCGCGACGGAGTGCTCGGCCGACGACCCGGCCGCCCCGGGCGCGGAGGCCGGCCTGCAGCCCGGCGACACCGTGGTGTCCTACGACGGCGTGGCGATCACCTCCTGGGACCAGCTCAGCGGGCTGATCCGCGGCTCGGGGGACGAGGCGGTGCCGGTCGTCGTCGAGCGGGACGGCGAGCGCGTCGAGCTGACGGTGACCCCGGTGGTCGCCGAGCGTCCCGTCACGGACGACGCCGGGCAGGCGGTCCTCGACGACGACGGCGACCCGGTGACGCGCCCGGTCGGGTTCCTCGGCGTGAGCCCCGGCACGGAGCTGCAGCGGCAGCCGGTGTCCGAGGTGGTCGAGCTGACCGGCGACGCCGTGTGGCAGACCATGCAGGCCGTCGTGACGCTGCCCGCGAACCTGGTGGGCATCGCCGAGAGCGCGTTCGGCGACGGCGAGCGGAGCGCGGAGGGCGTGCTCGGCCCGGTGGGCGTCGCGCGGCTGGCCGGCGAGGTGGCCTCGTCGGACGCGACGGGCGTCGGGGTGGCGGAGCGGGTCTCGGGGATGCTCAGCCTGCTCGCGTCGCTGAACATCGCGCTGTTCGTCTTCAACCTGATCCCGCTCGTGCCGCTCGACGGCGGCCACGTGGCGGCGGCGCTGTGGGAGGGCCTCAAGCGCCAGGTCGCCCGCCTGCGGAAGCTGCCCCGGCCGCGCCCCGCGGACGCCGCCCGGCTGCAGCCCGTGGCGCTCGCGGTGTTCGTCGTCCTCGGCGGGATGGGCCTGCTGCTGGCCTACGCGGACATCGTCGCGCCGATCACGTTCGGCTGAGCGGCGACGGGCCGGTGCCGCTCGGGTGCGGTGCGCCCGCGCGGTGCGATGATGGGCGCGTGAGCACCCCCATCAGCCTGGGCATGCCGGAGGCTCCTCCGCCGGTGCTGGCCCCGCGCCGCCCGACCCGGAAGATCCGCGTGGGTAAGGTCGAGGTCGGGGGCGACGCCCCGGTCAGCGTGCAGTCGATGACGACGACCCTGACCTCCGACGTCAACGCCACCCTGCAGCAGATCGCCGAGCTGACCGCGGCGGGCTGCGACATCGTCCGCGTGGCGGTGCCGACCCAGGACGACGCGGACGCGCTGCCGGCCATCGCGCGCAAGTCGCAGATCCCCGTGGTCGCGGACATCCACTTCCAGCCGCGCTACGTGTTCGCCGCGATCGACGCCGGCTGCGCCGCGGTGCGGGTGAACCCGGGCAACATCCGGAAGTTCGACGACCAGGTCAAGGAGATCGCCCGCGCCGCGCAGGACGCCGGGGTCTCGCTGCGGATCGGCGTCAACGCCGGCTCGCTCGACCCGCGGCTGCTGGCGAAGTACGGGAAGGCCACCCCGGAGGCGCTGGTCGAGTCGGCCGTGTGGGAGGCGTCGCTGTTCGAGGAGCACGACTTCCACGACTTCAAGATCTCGGTGAAGCACAACGACCCGGTCGTGATGGTGCGCGCCTACGAGCTGCTGTCCGAGCGCGGCGACTGGCCGCTGCACCTCGGCGTCACCGAGGCGGGCCCGGCGTTCCAGGGCACGATCAAGTCGGCGACCGCGTTCGGCGCGCTGCTGAGCAAGGGCATCGGCGACACGATCCGGGTGTCCCTGTCGGCCCCGCCGGTCGAGGAGGTCAAGGTCGGCATCCAGATCCTGCAGTCGCTGAACCTCCGGCCGCGCAAGCTCGAGATCGTGTCCTGCCCGTCGTGCGGCCGGGCGCAGGTCGACGTGTACACGCTGGCCGAGCGGGTCACCGCCGGGCTCGAGGGCCTGGAGGTCCCGCTGCGGGTCGCCGTGATGGGCTGCGTGGTGAACGGCCCCGGCGAGGCGCGCGAGGCGGACCTCGGCGTGGCGTCGGGCAACGGCAAGGGCCAGATCTTCGTGCGCGGCGAGGTCGTGCGCACGGTCCCGGAGTCCGCGATCGTCGAGACGCTGATCGACGAGGCGATGCGGATCGCGGCGAGCATGGAGCCGGCCGGTGACGGTCCCGGCGGCCCCGTGGTGACGGTGGGCTGACGCCGGTGCGGGGGCTCTGGGAGGACCTGGCGGCGGGGCGGCCGCCGGCGGGCACCGGCGGTGCGCGGGTGCTGGCCGACGCGGACCTGCCCCGCGCGCTCGCGCTGTGCGCGCAGGACCCGGTGGCGGCGGTGCTCGCGACCACCCGGCTCGAGCAGGCGGCGGTCGTCGGGCTGCGGCGCTCCGGCGGGCAGCTGTGGGGGTACGAGGTCGACGGCGCGCTCGTGGCGCTCGCCTGGGCCGGCGCCAACCTGGTGCCCGTCGTCCCGGACCCGGCGGAGCGCGGCGCGGCGATCGACGCGTTCGCCGCGATGGGCCGGGCGCAGGGGCGGCGGTGCTCGTCGGTGGTGGGCGACGCCGAGGCGGTGCTGCCGCTCTGGGAGCGGCTGGAGCCCGCGTGGGGCGTGGTCCGGGAGGTGCGCGCCGAGCAGCCGTCCATGGTGATCGACGGCGACCCCGTGGTCGCGCCCGACCCGGCCGTGCGGCGCTCGGTGCCGGAGGAGTACGACCTGGTGCTGCCCGCCTGCGTGCGGATGTTCACCGAGGAGGTCGGCTACTCGCCGATCGGCGGCACCGGCGGGGCGTACGAGGCGCGGGTGCGCTCGCTCGTCCGGGAGGGCCGGTCGTTCGTCCGGATCGACACCGGCGACGACGGGTCGCCGCAGGTGGTCTTCAAGGCCGAGCTGGGCGCCGTCGCCGGCGGGGTGGCCCAGGTGCAGGGCGTGTGGGTCGAGCCCACGCGGCGCGGCGAGCGGCTGTCCGAGGCCGGGATGGCGGCCGTGGTGGCCGCGACCCGGCGGGACGTGGCGCCGACGGTGTCGCTGTACGCGAACCACTACAACGAGCGGGCGCTCGCGGCGTACCGCGCGGTGGGCTTCCGCCGCGTGGGCACGTACGCGACGGTGCTGTTCTAGGCGGGTGCGTCGCGCGGCCGGCGCGGGGTCAGGCGCCGGTGGTCGCGGTCGCCCCGGCGGTCGCCGCGTCCGTCAGCGGCTGGTCCGCGGCCAGGCGGTCCCACAGGTCCTGCGCCTGCGAGGTCCACACCACCCGGTCCCGGTCCTGCGGCGCCTCGGCGACCGGCACGGTCACGGGCTCCAGCGTGGCCGGGTCGACGTCGCGCAGGGTCAGCGCCAGGCCCGCGAGGTCGCGGACGTCCGCCAGGCCCTCGCTGATCGACAGCGACCGGGTGACCGAGGTCAGCACGGGCATCAGGGTGCCCGGGTCCGACAGCAGCCCCGCGCCCTGCACCTGGGCGGCGAGCGCGTCCACGAGCTGCTGCTGCCGCTCGATCCGCGCCAGGTCCGAGCCCAGCTCGAGCCCGTTGCCCGTCCCGGTGCGGGCGCGGAGGAACTGCAGCGCGGTGGTGCCGTCGAACGTCTGCGGCCCGGCGGGCACGTGCAGGCCGGCCTTGGGGGAGTCCATCGCCTCCGGCAGGTCCATCGGCACGCCGCCGAGCGCGTCGATGACGTCCCGGACGCCGTCCATCTTCACGACGATGCTCTCGTCGGTCCGCAGCCCGCTGTTCTGCTCGAAGGTGCGCCGGGTGCAGGCCGCCGCGGCCGCGAGGTTCTCGGTCTCGCCGCCGCCGATGTGGAACGCGTCGTTGAACATCGTGTCGGTCTGCGGGGCGGTGGTGCTGCCGTCCTCGAGCGTGCAGGACGGGATGTCGACCAGGGAGTCGCGCGGGATCGAGACGACGTCCACCCGGCTGCGGTCGGCCGACAGGTGCACGAGCATCGTGGTGTCCGAGCGCATGCCGTCGACGTCGCCGGCGATCTCGGCGTTCTCGCCGTCCCGGAGGTCGGTGCCCATCACCAGGATGTTGAGCGGCCGCCCGGCGTAGCCGTCGACGGGGTCCGCCTCCGCGGGGGCCGTCGGCCGGTCGTCGCCGAGGAACTGGTCGACGTCGGCGGCGTCGATGCTGCCCTGCACCTGGGCGTACAGCGCGACGGCGCCGGTGGTGCCGCCGAGCGCGAGCACGCCGGCGGTCGCGGCGGCGACGCGGGCGACGCGGCGGCCGACGCCCCCGCGGGCGCGGCGGACGTGCCGGGCGGGGCGCTGCACGGCGCGGCTGTGCCGGACGGGGCGGTCGCCCCTGGGGGTGGTCTCGGGCATGCCCCCACGCTAGGGAGGGCCGCGCGGGGGCCGCTCGGTGAGCGGGGAGAGCCCTCGGAGGGATCCTGTGCGGGACGTGTGAAGCCCGTCCCGGGCCGAGGACCGGCCGTCAGCGCAGCAGCCGGGACATCCGCCGGTCGGCGAGCGGCTTGCCGCCCGTCTGGCAGGTCGGGCAGTACTGCAGCGACGAGTCGGCGAACGACACCTCGTGCACGGTGTCCCCGCACGGCACGCCGTCCCAGCCGGGGCAGGGCTCGCCGGTGCGGCCGTGCACCCGCATGCCGCGGCGCTTGGCGTCCTTGAGCTCCGCGGCGGGCCGGCCGGCGGCGGTCGCGACGGCCTCCCGCAGCACGCCGACGGTCGCGGCGTGCAGCCGGGCGACCGCGTCGGCGTCGAACGACCGGGTGAGGGCGAACGGGCTGGTGCGGGCGACGAGCAGGATCTCGTCGGAGTAGGCGTTGCCGATGCCGGCGATCGTCCCCTGGTCCCGCAGCAGCCCCTTGACCTGCTGGTTGCGCGCGGCCATGAGCTCCCCGAGCCGCTCGGTGGTGAACTCCTCGGACAGCGGCTCGACGCCGAGCGTGGCGACCTGCGGCACCTCGGCCGGGTCGGCGACGACGTGGACCGCGAGCCGCTTGCGGGTGCCGGCCTCCGTGAGGTCGAAGCCCGAGCCGTCGTCCAGCCGCACCCGCAGCGCGAGCGGCGACTTCCCGGGGCGGACCGGCGTCGCGGGGAGCTGCTCGGACCAGCGCAGCCAGCCCGCGCGCGCGAGGTGGAACACGAGGTGCAGCGGGTCGCCGAGCCCGCCGCCCGCGGCCGGCGGCGCGACGCCGAGGTCGAGCCACTTGCCGTGCCGGCCTGCGGACACGACGGTGCCGCCGGTGAGGTCGGTGGGCGCGGGGCGGAACGTCTTGAGGGCGCTGATCGCCCCGACCTCGACCCCCGCGACGGTGCGCCCCACGGCGCGTTCGCGCAGGAAGGCGGCCAGCGACTCGACCTCGGGCAGCTCGGGCATGGACCCATGGTGGCCCAGGCGTCCGACACCCGGCACTCCCACTAGGCTGCGGCCCATGCTGCTACGCCTGTCCACGCTCTTCGTCCGCACCCTGCGCGAGGACCCGGCCGACGCGGAGGTGGCCAGCCACAAGCTGCTCGTCCGCGCCGGCTACATCCGCCGCGCCGCCCCCGGCATCTACACCTGGCTGCCGCTGGGCCTGCGGGTGCTGGGCAAGGTCGAGCAGGTCGTGCGCGAGGAGATGGCCGCCGCGGGCGCCCAGGAGGTGCACTTCCCGGCGCTGCTGCCGCGCGAGCCCTACGAGGCGACCGGCCGGTGGACCGAGTACGGCCCGAACCTGTTCCGGCTGCAGGACCGCCGCGAGAACGACTACCTGCTCGCGCCGACGCACGAGGAGATGTTCACGCTCCTGGTCAAGGACCTGTACTCGTCGTACAAGGACCTGCCGCTCACGCTGTTCCAGATCCAGACCAAGTACCGCGACGAGGCCCGTCCGCGCGCCGGCCTCATCCGCGGCCGCGAGTTCATCATGAAGGACGCCTACTCCTTCGACGTGGACGACGCGGGGCTGGACGCCTCGTACGCCGCGCAGCGCGCCGCGTACCAGCGGGTGTTCGAGCGCCTCGGCCTGGAGTACGTGATCGTGGCGGCGACCTCCGGCGCGATGGGCGGCTCCCGCTCCGAGGAGTTCCTCAACCCGACGGCGATCGGCGAGGACACGTTCGTGCGCTCGCCGGGCGGCTACGCGGCCAACGTCGAGGCCGTCACGACGCCCGTGCCGCCGGCCGTGCCGTACGACGACGCCCCCGCCGCGCACGTCGAGGACACCCCCGACACCCCGACGATCGACTCGCTGGTCGCGGTCGCCAACGAGCGGTTCGCCCGCCCGGACCGCGCGTGGACCGCCGCCGACACCCTGAAGAACGTCGTGCTGGCGCTGGTGCAGCCGACCGGCGAGCGCGAGCTGCTCGTCGTCGGCCTGCCCGGCGACCGCGAGGTCGACCTCAAGCGCCTCGAGGCCGCCGTGGCCCCGGCCGAGGTCGAGCCCGCCGTCGAGGCCGACTTCGCCGCGCACCCCGAGCTGGTCAAGGGCTACATCGGCCCGCTCGCGCTCGGCCCGAACCGCGAGGGCCTGGCCGCCGACGCCGAGGGCCGCACCGCGGTGCGGTACCTGCTCGACCCGCGCGTCGTCGAGGGCACCCGGTGGATCACCGGCGCGAACGAGCCCGGCAAGCACGTGTTCGACCTCGTGGCCGGCCGCGACTTCACCGCCGACGGCACCGTCGAGGCCGCCGAGGTGCGGGCCGGCGACGAGGCCCCCGACGGCTCCGGCCCGCTGGAGCTCGCGCGCGGCATCGAGATCGGCCACATCTTCCAGCTCGGTCGCAAGTACGCGCAGGCGCTCGGCCTGACCGTGCTCGACCAGAACGGCAAGTCCCAGGTCGTCACGATGGGCTCGTACGGCATCGGCGTCTCCCGCGTGCTCGCGGCGCTGGCCGAGGCGAACCACGACGACCGCGGCCTCGCCTGGCCCGCCGGCGTGGCCCCGGCGCACGTGCAGATCGTCGCGACCGGCAAGGACGCCGCGGTGTTCGAGGCCGCGGAGTCCCTGGCGCAGACCCTGGACGCGCGCGGCATCGAGGTGCTGTACGACGACCGGTTCAAGGTCTCGCCCGGCGTGAAGTTCGCGGACGCGGAGCTGCTGGGCGTGCCGCTGACCGTCGTCGTGGGCCGCGGGCTCGCGGACGGCCTGGTCGAGGTGCGGCCGCGCGTGGTCGTCGAGGGCGGCCCGCAGGCCGAGCAGGTCCCGGTCGCCGAGGCCGCGGACCGCGTGGCGGAGCTGGTGGACGCGCTGCTGGCGCGCTGACCCCCCGCGGCCGCGACGGCCCCGCGCCCTGCCCGACGGCAGGGGCGGGGCATGGCTCTTCTCCACATCTCCGAACCCACAAGAAATGGCGCCTGATCTGGGGGGGGGGGGTTTTGTTTGGGGGAG
>NZ_JBYTEP010000027.1:0-53264 GCF_058792015.1 Cellulomonas sp. EB106-03-03-XG116 | reverse complement strand
GCCGCGGTCCGTGGCCGGGCGGCCCCCGGCGGCGCCGTCGCGGCCCTCGCCGCGGGTCGCGGCACCGGTGGGCGCCGCGCGGTCAGCCCGACCCGGAGCCGGTGCGCGATCGTCTCGGCGTGCGTCACCAGGTCCTGGTAGCGCTCCGAGGAGCGGGTGTCGAAGCGGAGCTCGACGGCCTCGCTCGCGCCGGACGGGAACACCGTCCAGATCACCTCGTGGCGCAGCACCCCGTGGCTCCGGAGCGCCACGACCGCCTGGCCCGCGGGCAGCTCCCGCAGGGACGCCGTGTGGTAGGTGACCCGGGTGGCGGTGTGCCGCGAGCGCGCGATCTTCCGCTGCACCCGGTGCAGGTAGGCGGCGGCCGCCTCCGCCCCGACCGGCACCTCGACCAGGATCTCGCACGCGAGGCCGGCGACCACGTCCCCGGTGGGCTCCGGCACCCACGCGCCGGCGCGGACGTGCCGCGCGTTCAGGCCGACGACGGCGCGGTCCACGGCCTCGAGGGCCGAGCGCAGCCGCGCCACGGCGACCGGCCCACCGGCGAGGTCGGCGGCGAACCGCCGGGCGACACGCGGGGCGTCGCCCGGTCGCCACCCGCACCACCGCGGGGGCAGCCGCAGGTCGATGCGGGAGATCTCGTGCTTCATGCGGTCCTTCCGTCGGGCTGGCCCTGGGAAGGTAGGCGGGTGCCGAGCGACCCCCCGGTCGTTGAGTAGGGGGAATCACTCAGACGTGCGTGCAGGCCCGCGACGCGCGACAGGGCGTCCGGGATCCGGCGGGGAACGGCGAAGGGCCAGGCACGGCTGCTGCCGGCCTGGCCCTGTCGGGAGAGCGGGTGACGGGAATCGAACCCGCGCTATCAGCTTGGGAAGCTGAAGTTCTACCATTGAACTACACCCGCGTGACCGTCCCCGGCTGCTCGAGCCGGGCGGTCGACGCGTCCCCCCGGAGGAGGACGCGCGTCCAGCATAGCGGCTCCGGACGCCCGCACACGCAGACGCCCGGAGCGCGCGTCACGCGTCCTCAGACGGTGACCTCCACCCGCACGGTCGTCCCCGCGGGCGCGTAGGGGACGGTCGACCCCTCGACCGGGACCCCGTCGACGACCAGCCGCCCGCGCGCGCCCGGGGCGCCGGCGTTGGTCACGGTGATCTCGTACCGGGCGCCGCGGGCGACCCGGGTGACGCCGAACGACGGCACGTCCGGCCCGATCTGCGGGTCGACCACGAGGCCGTCGTGCTCCGGCCGGACGCCCAGCAGGTACTGGGAGACCGCCACGAAGTTCCACGCCGCGGTGCCGGTGAGCCAGGAGTTCTTGGCCTCGCCGTGCCGCACCGCCTCCTTGCCCGCGATCATCTGCGCGTACACGTACGGCTCGAGCCGGTGCACGTCGGAGATGTCCTCGCGGTACGCGGGCGTGATCCGGCGGTAGTAGTCGAACGCCCGCTCGCCGCGGCCGAGGACGGTCTCGCCGATGATCACCCACGGGTTGTTGTGGCAGAAGATGCCGCCGTTCTCCTTGTAGCCCGGCGGGTAGGTGGAGACCTCGCCGAGCTCGATCTGGTAGCTCGTGTAGGCGGGCGACTGCAGCACCATGCCGTGCGGCGTCGCCAGGTGCTCGCGCACCGAGTCGAGCGCCCGCACCGCGGGGGAGGCGGGGTCGGCCGGGTTCTGGGCGTCGACGCCGATGCCGGCCATGACCGCGAATCCCTGCGGCTCGATCCAGATCTTGCCCTCGGGCGACGCGTCGGTGCCGACCGGGTTGCCGTAGAAGTCGTAGGCGCGCAGGAACCACTCGCCGTCCCAGCCGTGCTCCAGCACCGCGGTGCGCATGGCCTCGATCTCGGTGCGTGCGCGGGCGGCGACGTCGGCCAGCCCGCGGCGCTCCGCGAGCTCGGCGTACTCGGGGCCGATGTGCACGAACATCGCGGCGATGAACACCGACTCGGCCACGCCCCCGGCCTGGTTCTCGGTCGTCTGGAACGACTCGCCCGGCTCGGTGGAGAAGCAGTTGAGGTTGAGGCAGTCGTTCCAGTCGGCGCGGCCGATGAGGGGCAGGCCGTGCGGGCCGCGGTTCGCGACCGTGAACTCGAACGACCGGGTCAGGTGCTCGAACAGCGGGACCTCGGAGCCGGGCTCGTTGTCGAACGGCACCGGCTCGTCGAGGATCCCCCAGTCGCCGGTCTCCTTGACGTAGGCCGCGACGCCGAGGATCAGCCAGAGCGGGTCGTCGTTGAAGCCGGAGCCGATGTCGTTGTTCCCGCGCTTCGTCAGCGGCTGGTACTGGTGGTACGCCGAGCCGTCGGGGAACTGGGTCGACGCGATGTCGATGATCCGCTGCCGGGCACGCTCCGGGACCAGGTGCACGAAGCCGAGCAGGTCCTGGTTCGAGTCGCGGAAGCCCATGCCGCGGCCGATGCCGGTCTCGAAGTACGACGCCGACCGGGACATGTTGAACGTGACCATGCACTGGTACTGGTTCCAGATGTTGACCATCCGGTCGAGCTTGGGGTCCGTGCTCGTCACCGAGTAGGTGGACAGCAGGTCGGTCCACGACGTCCGCAGCGCCTCGAAGGCGGCGAGCGTCTGCTCGGTGGTGGCGAACCGGGACAGCAGGGCGTGCGCGCGCTCGCGGTTGACCCGCTGCATCGCCGGCACCCCGGCGGCCTCGTCGGCCGGCGCCCACTTCTCGTCGTGCGGGTTCTCGACGTAGCCCAGCACGTAGGTCAGCGACCGGCTCTCGCCCGGGGCGAGCGTGACGTCGACCTGGTGCGAGCCGATCGGGTACCAGCCGGACGCGATCGACCCGGTGGACCGGCCGGCGCGCGGCACGTCCGCCTCGCCGAGCCCGTTGTACGGGCCGGTGAAGGAGTCGCGGTCGGTGTCGAAGCCGTCCGCGCGGGTGTTCACGCCGTACACGGCGTAGTGGTCGCGGCGCTCGCGGTACTCGGTCTTGTGGAAGATCGCCGAGCCGTGCGGGCCGTCCAGCTCCACCTCGACCTCGGCCAGCGACAGGTTGCGCTGGTAGTTCGTCTGGTCGTCCTGGGCGTTCCACAGGCAGAACTCGACGAACGAGAACAGCGAGACCGTCTTCTCCGCGTCGGAGGTGTTGGTCAGCGTCACGTGCTGGACCTCGGCGGTCTCGCCGAGCGGGACGAAGAACAGCGTCTCGACGCGCAGGCCGCCGCGCTCGCCCGTGATGCGCGAGTAGCCCAGGCCGTGCCGCGCCTCGTAGTGGTCGAGCTCGGCCTTGACCGGCAGCCAGCCCGGCGTCCACACGTCGCCGCCGTCGTGCACGTAGAAGTACCGGCCGCCCTCGTCGGCGGGGATGTTGTTGTACCGGTAGCGGGTGAGCCGGCGCATCTTCGCGTCCCGGTAGAAGGAGTAGCCGCCGCCGGTGTGCGACAGCAGCGAGAAGAACTCCTCCGAGCCGAGGTAGTTGATCCACGGGTACGGGGTGCGCGGCGTCGTGATGACGTACTCGCGTGCCTCGTCGTCGAAGTGGCCGTACCGCATCGTCGCGCCTTCCGGTCGTCTGTGGGGGCCGCTGCGGGAGCGCTCCCACGCGGCGTGCGTCGGTCAGCGTAGCGCACGGTCGAAACGCTTCCGGCAGGCCCTGGTCCCACGCCGGCCGAGCACCCTGCGGACCCGGAGCGGAGGTCCCACTCACCGCCGGTGACGGGCGTCTACGGTCCCGGGATGCGAGGACACCAGCGGGGCCGGCCGTGACGTCCCACGCGTACGTCGACGAGTCGAAGGCGCACGACTACCTCCTCGCGGCGACGCTCGTGGTGCCGGCGCGCGCCGCTGCCGGACGCGCGGCCGTGCGGGCGCTGGTCCCTCCGCGGCAGTCCCGCCTGCACATGCGCGGCGAGCCTGACCGCCGGCGCCGGCTGATCCTGGCGGCGCTGCTCGACGTCGAGGCCACGACGGTCCTCTACCGCGCCTCGCCGTCCCGTGCCGCGACCCAGGTCGCGCGCCGCCGGGCCTGCCTCGCGCGCCTGGTCCGCGACATCGCCGGGCGGTGCGACCGGCTGGTGCTCGAGTCCGACGAGTCCCAGGACGCACGCGACCGCCGCGATCTCGTCGCCCTCACACGCGAAGCGGGATGCCGACACTCCCTGCGATACGAGCACCTCCGTGCGGCGCAGGAGCCGCTGCTGTCGGTTCCGGACGTCGTGGCCTGGTCCTGGGCGCGTGGCGGGGAGTGGCGCCGTCGCGCGTCCGCGCTCGTCGCCGACGTCGTGGACGTCTAGGCGTGCGTAGGGCCCGAGCGCTCCGTCCTCCGGACAGGGTCTCGGGCCCTCGACTTCCACGAGGATCAGCTCCCCGGGCGATAGCCGCACTCTAGCGAAGCCGCGTCCGGGGACGGAAGCCCGATCTCACCGGCCCCGCCGACCCCGGTACCGTGGTCCCGTGCTGCTCTCCGACCGCGACATCACCGCCGAGCTCGACGCCGGCCGGGTGGTCCTCGACCCCCACGACCCCGCGATGGTGCAGCCGTCGAGCGTCGACGTCCGCCTCGACCGGTTCTTCCGGCTGTTCGACAACCACAAGTACGCGGTCATCGACCCGTCGCAGGACCAGCCCGACCTCACGCGGCTGGTGGAGGTCGACGGCGACGAGCCGTTCGTGCTGCACCCGGGCGAGTTCGTGCTGGGCTCCACGTTCGAGCAGGTGACCCTGCCGGACGACATCGCGGCGCGCCTGGAGGGCAAGTCGTCGCTGGGCCGGCTCGGCCTGCTCACGCACTCGACGGCGGGGTTCATCGACCCGGGCTTCTCCGGGCACGTGACGCTGGAGCTGTCGAACGTCGCGACGCTGCCGATCACCCTGTGGCCCGGCATGAAGATCGGCCAGATGTGCTTCTTCCGGCTGTCGTCGCCCGCGCTCGCCCCGTACGGCTCGGGCGCCACCGGCTCCCGGTACCAGGGCCAGCGCGGCCCGACCGCCTCGCGCTCGTGGCAGCACTTCCACCGCACCCGGGTCTGACCCCGTCGTGACCGCGTCGCTGCCGCCGCTGCCCGAGGTGCCCGCCGCCGCGGGCGTGACGCCGCCGCCCGGGAGGCACCTGCTGGTGCTGCCCGAGGGGGTCGCGCCGGACGAGGTCGACGTGCTGGCCACCAGCCGGTTCCCGGCCGCGCGCTGGGAGCGCCCGCCGCGGGTGCCCTCGGGCCGGCGCGCGTCCGGCGCGAGCCGCACGGCGGCCCCCGCGGCCACCCCCGGGGTGCTGAGGCTCGGGCGGCTGTCGACCCTGACGGGGCCGTTCGCGCTGGAGCCCGCGCAGCTCGCCCGCTGGGGGCTGCCCTCCGACGCGCGGGTCGCCTGGGTCGTCGACTGCCCGCGGGAGCGCGCCGAGCAGCCCGCGTTCGGCGGAGACCGGGACGGCCTGCGCCGCGCGTTCGGGACCGCCGGCCCGGTGCGGGAGGAGCAGCGCGTCGTGCTGTGGCTCGTCGCGGTCGCCCGCCGGCTCGGCGGCGCGCTCCGCGTGGACACCGGCGTGGTGCTGGAGCCGGACATGGACGCGGCGCTCGACCTCACCGTGCTCAGCGACCGCTGGGTGGAGCCCGGGACGGTGCTCGCCGCCGCGCACCGCGTGTCGTCGCGCGCCGCGCTGGACGCGCCCCGGGACCCCGACCCCCGGACCGCCTCGCCGCAGCAGGCGGGCGCGGCGCTCGCCGCCCGGGACCGGGTGGGGGCGGGCGTCGCCGACGCCGAGGAGCGCCGCCGGCTGCACGCCGAGGCCGACGCCTTCGACGCGCACATGCGCGAGAACCCGCCGCCCGCCGAGGCGTTCGGCCTGCAGGTCGACCTCGGGGTCGACGGCATCGTGGTCGTCGAGGTGGCCGCCGAGGTCGAGGTGCCGCAGGTGCTCGCCGGGGTCGACTGGGCGCAGGGCGAGGTCGTGGCGTACCGGGTGCGTTGGGAGGCGCCGGACGTCGAGCAGCTGGAGTCCGAGCGCCCGTCGCTGCCGCACCGGGTCGCTCGCGGGCGCGCGGCGCGGGTGGTGCGCGGGATCGCGCGCGAGGTGCACGCCGAGGTGGGCGGTGAGATCGCCGACATGGCGGGCTTCCTCGTGGACCCGGCGGACCTCTAGCCCCGGGGCCGACGCGACCGCGCGGGAAGCGCTCCTGTTGCGACCCTCCCCACCCCGTCCCACGATGAGTGCGGGTCGACGCCCGCCGGTCTCCACGCCAGGCGGGCGTCGTCTTTCGTATTCACCGCCCAGGACGGAGGACGCCGCATGGCCGACCAGTACACGTTCCAGGACCCGATCGCGCAGTACCCGATGCCCGAGCCGCCGGAGCAGAGCCAGGACGGTCCCGGCCTCGACGCCGACCTGCAGCCGCAGGCGGACCACGGCCAGGACACCTACCGCGGTTCCGGCCGCCTCGAGGGCCGGAAGGCGATCATCACCGGCGGCGACTCCGGCATCGGCCGCGCCGTCGCCATCGCGTTCGCCCGCGAGGGCGCCGACATCGTGCTGTCGTACCTGCCGGAGGAGCAGGAGGACGCCGACCGCGTCGCGGAGCTCGTGCGGGAGGCCGGCCGGAAGATCGTCCTCGCCCCCGGCGACGTCGTGGACCAGGACTACACCCGGTCGCTGGTGCGCACCGCGCTCGACGAGCTCGGCGGCCTGGACACGCTCGCGATCATCGCCGGGCGCCAGCAGTACGTCGAGGACATCACCGAGCTGACCCCGGAGTCGTTCGACGAGACCTTCAAGACGAACGTCTACGCCCTGTACTGGCTGGTCCAGGAGGCGGTGCCGCACCTGCCGAAGGGCTCCAGCATCATCACGACGTCCTCGATCCAGGCGTACCAGCCGGCCCCGATCCTGGTCGACTACGCCACGACGAAGGCCGCCATCAACACGATCTCGAAGGCGCTCGCCGGCCAGCTCGCGCCGAAGGGCATCCGGGTCAACGTCGTGGCGCCGGGCCCGATCTGGACGCCGCTGCAGACCGCGGGCGGCCAGCCGCCGTCGGCGCTGCCCGAGTTCGGGCAGCAGACGCCGTACGGCCGCGCGGGCCAGCCGGCCGAGCTCGCCCCGGCGTACGTCTACCTGGCCTCCCAGGAGTCGAGCTACGTCAGCGGCGAGACGCTGAACGTCAACGGGGGGATGCCGACCCCGTGACGGCGACCCGCGGATGACGGAGCAGCCGGGCCTCGAGAACCTGGACGGCGACGCCGGCACGCGCACGGAGGGGTCGGGTCACGCGGCCGCGGACGAGCCGCGCGACCCGACCCCCCGCACCGGCGGCTACGTCGACCTGCGCGCGTACGCGGTGCTGGGGGACGGGCGGACCGTCGCGCTGGTCGCGGACGACGGCCGGGTGGACTGGTTCCCGGTCCCCGACCTGGACACGCCGCCCGCGTTCGCCGCGCTGCTGGACGCGGAGGGCGGCGGCTACGTCGAGCTCGCGCCCACGGTGCCGTACCGGCTGCGCCGGCAGTACGTCGTCGGGACGAACGTGCTGGTCACGACCTACGACACCGACGACGGCCGGGCGCGGGTCACGCAGGCGATGAACACCGGCGTGGCCGGGCGCCTCCCGTGGAGCGAGCTCGCCGCGCGGGTGGAGGGCCTGTCCGGCTCGGTGCCGATGGCCTGGCGCGTGGCACCGGGCACCGTGCTCGGCACGGCGTCGCCGTGGGTGCAGCGGACGGTCCAGGGCCCGGTGCTCCGGGTCGACGGCGTGACGCTGACCGTGCGCACGCTCGGCGAGATGACGACGGTCGTCGACGACCAGGCGTGCACGGGTGCGTTCGAGGCGACCGCCGGGTCGCGGCACCTCGTCGCGGTCGCCGGCACCGAACGCGAGCCGGTGATGCTGCCCGATCCCGAGGACGTCGACCGCGGCATCGACCGGACGGTCGACAACTGGCGCGCCTGGACCCGGGAGTTCCACTACGACGGGCCGTGGGGCAAGGCGGTGCAGCGCAGCGCGCTCGCGCTCAAGCTGCTGCTGCACGAGCCGACCGGGGCCATCGCCGCGGCGGGCACGACGTCGCTGCCCGAGAGCCTGGCCGGCGGCAAGAACTGGGACTACCGGTACGCGTGGGTCCGGGACGCCGCGTACACCCTCGACGCGTGGATCGGCTTCGGCCTGCGCGAGGAGGTGCACGCCGCCATCTCGTGGACGCTGCGCACCCTGCGCGAGCACGGGGTGCAGATCTTCTTCGGGCTCGACGGCTCGCTGCCGCCCGAGCCGGAGCGGCACCACGTGCCGGGCTGGCGGGGGATCGGCCCGGTCGTCGCCGGGAACCGCGCGGACGGCCAGCTGCAGCTCGGCGTCTACGGCGACGTGCTCGCCGTGGTGCGCGGGTACGTCGACGCGGGCAACCTGCTGGACGCGGAGACCGGCCGGCTGCTGGCCGGGGTCGCCGACGAGGCCGCGGACGCCTGGCACCGCCCCGACGCCGGCATGTGGGAGCTCACCGAGGAGCGCCACTACACCTCGTCCAAGCTCGGCTGCTGGCAGGCGCTGCGGTGCGCGGTGCACCTGGCGGAGCTCGGGCAGATCCCCGGCGAGCCCGACCGCTGGCGCGCCGAGGCCGACCGGATCGCGCGCTGGGTCGGCGAGCACTGCTGGTCCGAGGAGCGCGGGGCGTACCTGATGCACCCCGGCTCCGACGCGCTGGACGCCTCCGTGCTGCTGCACGCGCGCAGCGGCTTCGACACCGGTGAGCGCATGAGCCGCACCGTCGACGCCCTGCGCGCCGAGCTGGGCTCCGGGCCGCTGCTGCACCGGTACACCGGCATGCCCGAGGAGGAGGGCGCCTTCGTCGCGTGCGCGTTCTGGGGCGTGTCCGCGCTGGCGCTGGTGGGGCGGACCGACGAGGCGGCGCGGTGGATGGCCGAGCTGCTCGACCTCGCGAACGACGTCGGCGTGTGGCCCGAGATGGTCGACCCGGCGACCGGCGACTTCCTCGGCAACCTGCCGCAGGCCCTCAGCCACCTCGCGCTCGTGCAGGCCGCCCTGACCCTGGCCCCCGCGCTGCGCGACGACCCGCCGCGAGACGACCACGACGCGGCGGGCTGACCGCACCGCCGCCCCGCACCACCGGCGTCGGCCGACCGGCCGGCGCCGCCCCGCACCCGAGGAGGACCCCATGGACCTGGGCATCACCGGCCGCGTCGCGCTCGTCACCGGCGGCGACTCCGGCATCGGCCTCGCCACCGCCCGCCTGCTGCTCGACGAGGGCGCCCGCGTCGTGCTCACCGACCAGGACGCGTCCGCGCTGGAGCGGGCGGTCGCCGACCTCGGCGCCGGGCCGGACCGGTTGGTGCCGGTGCTGGCCGACCTGACGGTGCCGGCCGAGGTCGAGGCGCTGGTCGCCCGGGCGCGGGACGCGTTCGGCGCCCCGGAGATCCTGGTGCACGCCGCCGGGGTCAC
The DNA here is from genome assembly GCF_058792015.1 of Cellulomonas sp. EB106-03-03-XG116. Lineage (NCBI taxonomy): Bacteria > Bacillati > Actinomycetota > Actinomycetes > Micrococcales > Cellulomonadaceae > Cellulomonas > Cellulomonas sp. EB106-03-03-XG116. The sequence continues at coordinate 43,860 of NZ_JBYTEP010000027.1, read as the reverse complement.
GGGCGCGCAGGGCCTGTTCCACGAGATCGACGACGCGGGCTGGGCCCGCACGATCGAGGTCGACCTGCTCGCCGCCGTCCGCGTCGTGCGCGCCGTGCTCGGCCCGATGCGGGAGGCGGGCCGCGGCCGGATCGTGCTGCTCGCCTCGGAGGACGGCGTGCAGCCCTACGTCGACGAGCTGCCCTACTGCGCGGCCAAGGCCGGCGTGCTCTCGCTGGCGAAGGGGCTGTCGAAGTCCTACGGCGCCGAGGGGGTGCTGGTGAACGCGGTGTCCCCCGCGTTCATCGCCACGCCCATGACCGACGCGATGATGGCGAAGCGCGCCGAGGAGCGCGGCACGGACCGGGACGAGGCCATCGCGTCGTTCCTGGACGAGGAGCGCCCGGGCATGGTGCTGAAGCGGCGCGGCGAGCCGGAGGAGGTCGCGTCGGTCATCGCGTTCCTGGTCTCCGACCGCGCCACCTTCGTGACGGGCTCGAACTACCGGGTCGACTCGGGCTCGGTCGCCACGATCTGACCGGGCGACCCGGGCCGGGCAGCTCCGCGCGGAGCCGCCCGGCCCGGGGTCACGCCTCCCGGTCGACGGTGCCGAGCTGCTCCGTCGGGTCCGCCGGGGCGCGGCGGGAGCGACGCCGGGGCGGGTCCGCCGGGCCCGCGGCCGGCTCGTCCTCGGCGGGCACCGGGTCGAGCACGATCGTCGCGTCCGTGGCCGCCGGCGGCTCGGGCTCGGTCGGGCGGGTGCTGACGCGCGTCGGCACCGTGGGCTCGGGTCCTGGTCCGGGCACGGGCTCGGGCTCGGGCCGTGCCCCGGGCGTCGGCCAGGACGTCGGTGGCGTCGCGGGCGCGCCGGGGGTCTCGGCGACGTCCGCGGCCGGTCCCGGGGCGTCGGGCGCGGGGACGTCCGGCACGGGGACGTCCGTCGCCGCGTGCCGCCCGTCGCCGGGCGCCTCCCCGGTGACCCCGAGCGGCGCGCCGAGCGCGTCCTGACCGCCCGGCGCCGCCCCCGCGATCGGCGCGCCCGGCTCCCCGGGCGGCGTCAGCTGGATCGCCGTCGTGCTGACGTTCGCAGCGACCGTGGCGCCCGCGGCGGCCCCGCGCCCGCTGGTCCGTCGCGCCACGCCCGCGACCGCCACGATCCGCGCCACCGGGCGCCCGTCGCGGGTGAGCGTGACCTCGTCGCCGTGCTCCACGGCGTGCACCAGCTCGGGGAGCCGGCCGGCGGCGTCGTCCAGCGCGACCCCGCCCGGGACCGGGGCGGCGTCGACGTCGACCGGCTCGCCCTCGGCCGCGCCGTCCCCGCCCGTCCCGTCGTCGGCGCCCGGTCGGGCGGCGCGCCGCGCGTCCACCGTCCGGCTGACGGCCTTCATGCCCTCGGCGAGCAGGAACACGAGCACCGCGAAGCCGAGGGTCAGCGCCCACTCGCGCGGACCGATCGGCGCGGAGTCGAACCAGGTGTTCATGAACGGCACGTAGGTGAACACCAGCTGCAGCGCGATCAGCGCGCCGGTCGCGATCCACACCACCCGGTTCCCGCGGAGCACGCGCAGCGTCAGGCTGGACTCGCCCAGGAACCGGCAGTTGAAGAGGTACGCGAGCTGCCCGAGGGCGAGCATCGTGACCGCCGTCGTCTGCGCCACCGCGTAGTCGGTGCCGCGGGCCCGCTCGATGAAGAACACGGCGAGGGTCGCGCCGCCGATGATCAGCGACACGATCACCACCTGCCGCAGCGACCGGCCGGAGATGACGGACCCCCCGGGTGCGCGCGGCGGCCGGGACATCACGCCGGGCTCCGCGGGCTCGTAGGCGAGCGCCAGGGACAGCGTCACGGCGGTGACGAGGTTGACCCACAGGATCTGCACCGGCGACAGCGGCAGGGTGAGGCCGAACAGCACCGCGACCAGGATGACCAGCGACTGCGCACCGTTGGTCGGCAGCAGGAACACGACGGACTTCGCGATGTTGTCGTAGATCCGCCGCCCCTCCTCGACCGCCCGCTCGATGGTGGCGAAGTTGTCGTCCGCGAGGACGATCTCGGCGGCCTCCTTGGTGGCCTCCGTGCCCTTGATGCCCATGGCGATGCCGACGTCGGCGCGGGTCAGCGCCGGCGCGTCGTTCACGCCGTCGCCGGTCATGGCGACGACCTCGCCGTGGGACTGCAGCGCCCGCACGATGCGGATCTTGTGCTCCGGGCTGGTGCGCGCGTAGACGTCGACGTCGCGGACCCGGGAGCGGAGCTGCTCCTGCGTCATCGCCTCGAGCTCCGCCCCCGTCAGCGCCGGGACGTCGCCCTCCGGGGCGGCGATGCCGAGCTCGCGGGCGATGGCGGTCGCGGTGCCGACGTGGTCGCCGGTGATCATCTTGACCCGGATGCCGGCGCGGTGGCAGTCGGCGATCGCCTTGACCGCCTCGGGCCGCGGCGGGTCGACGATGCCGAACAGGCCGAGGAACACCAGGCCGCCCTCGACGTCGTCCGCGTCGAGCGCCGTGGTGCCGTCGGCGACCGGTCGCTCGGCGGCCGCGAGGGTCCGCAGCCCCTGCCCGGCGAGCTCGTCGATGACGGCCTCCCACCGGGCGAGGTCGAGCGGGACGGTGCTGCCGTCGGCGGCGCGCTGGTGGCTGCACCGCTCGAGCAGGCGGTCGGGCGCCCCGACCACGTGGATCCGCGTGCCGGCACCGGGCACCCGGTCGAGCGTGGCCATGTACTTGGTGGCCGACTCGAAGGGCAGGGCCGCGACGCGCTCGACGTCGCGGACGTCGACCTCCGCCTTGAGCGCCACGGTCGCGATCGCGCCCTCCGTCGGCTGGCCGACGACCCGCCACTGCCCGGCGTCCTGCACGACGCGGGCGTCGTTCGCCGCCGCCGCGGCGGTCAGCAGGGCGGCGAGGTCGCCGTGCGCGGTGACCGGCGCGTGCCGGCCGTCGAGCGTGATGCGGCCCTCGGGCGCGTAGCCCAGGCCCTCGACCTGGTAGGTCCCGGCGGCGGTGACGACGGTGCGGGTCGTCATCTCGTTCTTGGTGAGCGTCCCGGTCTTGTCGGAGCAGATCGTGGTCACCGAGCCGAGCGCCTCGACGGCGGTGAGCTTGCGGGTGATCGCGTTGCGCCGCGCCATCTGCTGCACGCCCAGCGCGAGCGTCACGGTGACCAGCGCGGGCAGGCCCTCGGGCACCGCCGCGACGGCGAACCCGATGGCCGCCGAGATGAGCTCCGGCACGTCCCAGTCGTGGATGACCCGGCCGATGACCAGCATGAACGCCGCCATCCCCAGGATGCCCAGCGACAGCGTCCTGCCGAAGGCCGCGAGCTTGCGGGACAGCGGGGTCTCGAGGTCGTCCACCTCGGCGATCAGCGACTGGATCCGCCCGATCTCGGTACCGGCGCCGGTCGCGGTGACCACGCCGACGCCGGTACCGACCGCGACGATCGTGCTGGAGAACAGCATGGACGCCCGGTCGCCGACGCCGGCGTCCGCGCCGACGGCCTCGACGTGCTTGGCGGCGGGCACCGACTCGCCGGTCAGCGCCGCCTCCTCCACCTGCAGGTTGGTCGCCTCGAGCAGGCGCAGGTCGGCGGGCACCCGGTCGCCCGAGCGCACCCGGACGACGTCGCCGGGCACGAGCGTCTCGGCGTCCACCTCCTGCCACTCCCCGTCCCGGCGGACCTGCGCGTCGAGCGACAGCATCGTGCGGATGCCGTTCAGCGCGCGCTCCGCCTGCCCCTCCTGGAGGAAGCCGAGGGCGGCGCTGATCACGGCCACCGCGAGGATGACGGTGAAGTCGACCCAGTCGCCGAGCAGCGCCTTGAGCACGGCCGACGCGAGCAGGATGTAGATGAGGATGTCGTCGAAGTGCCCGAGCAGCCGGCGCAGCCAGCTCTTGCCCTGCGGCGCGGGGAGCCGGTTGGGACCGTGCTCCTCGAGCCGGCGTGCGGCTTCGGCGTCGTGCAGCCCGGCCGGCGCGCTGCGCAGCTCGGCGAGCACCGCGTCCGGGGCCTCGGCATAGGGCCGGGCACCAGCGGGTGCGCTCGCGGCGGCTGGGCTCGCGGGCGAGGGCGTCGTGGGGGCTGAGGTCGTCATGTCACCACCTGACCGATCGGCGTCCGAGTCATGGTGGCACGCCGCGTCCCCGTCCACCGAGCCGACGGGCGGGCCGCGAGCGGCTGCGGCACCGGATCGCGCGCGTGATGCCACGGCCGTCGAGCGGCTCCGTCGGGACGTGGGTCCCACGGCGCGGGCGGGTGAGGCGGCCGCGCGAGGTTTAACGCGGAGTTCACCCGGCGGGGGTGCGCTGCGCGGCCCGAGACCGCAGGATGGCACTCCGGAACGGATCGAGGGGGTAGTCATGGAGATGACGACGAACGACCAGCAGGCGTCGGACACCGAGTTCGACGAGGTGCGCTGGACGAGCGTGAGCAACCCCCGGCGCGTGCGGATCTGACGCGCCGGACCCGTCCCGCCCCGTGTCCTCCGCACGGGGCGGCACACCGCTTCCGACGGCCCCGTGGCTCCCGCCGCGGGGCCGTCGTCGTGCTCGGGGCGTGAGCCGGCGCGCCTGACGGGTCAGGCGCGGGCGCGCAGCCGGCCGAGCACGGCCCGGGCGTCGGCGAGCGCGGTGTCGTCCCGCACCCCGGTGACCGCGTTGTAGTACATGCCGTCGCCGACCAGCTGGACCACGTGCGCGAGCGCCGGGTCGCCGAGCTCGTCCGCCAGCGCCTCGAACCAGTGCCGCCGCAGCTCGTCGAGCACCGCGGTCGCGTCGTCCCCGGCCTCGTCGGCGAGCCGCGCGGACGCGATCAGCGCGCGGTCGAGCGGGCCGCCGGACTGCTGCGACTCGCGCAGGTAGTACTCCGCCGCGCCCTCGGGGGCGGCGCGCATCGCGGCGACGTCCGCCTGGCCGAGCTCCGCCAGGCGCTCGCGCTGGCCCTGGACCAGCGCCGCCTTGCTGGGGAAGTGGTAGAGCAGCCCGCCCTTCGACACCTCGGCCGCGGCGGCGACGGCGTCCAGGGTGGCGGCGCGGGGCCCGTGCGCGATCAGCAGGCCCTCGAACGCGTCGAGGAGGCGGTCGCGGGTCGCGGACATGGGAATGACCGTACCGGCCGTGACGCTTTACCGTCCAGACGGTACAGTAGCCGTCGGTTTCCCCGAACGAACGAGGTCGCGTCATGTCCGCCCCGGTCACCACCGGTCCCACCGCCGCCGTCCCGGCGGCGCTCCTGCACCGCGGTCGCCCGGTCCGCCCCTGGGCCGTGCTGGTCGTGCTCATGCTCCCCGTGCTGCTCATCTCCGTGGACAACACGGTGCTGAGCTTCGCGCTGCCCTCGATCACCGCCGCGCTCGGCGCCTCGGGGTCGGAGCTGCTGTGGATCGTCGACGCGTACCCGCTCGTGCTCGCGGGCCTGCTGGTCCCGATGGGCAGCCTCGGGGACCGCGTCGGGCGCAAGCGCCTCCTGATGATCGGCGCGACCGGGTTCGCGGTCGTCTCGCTGCTCGCCGCGTGGTCGACGAGCCCGGCGATGCTGATCGCCGCGCGCGCCGCCCTCGGCCTGTTCGGCGCGACGCTGATGCCCTCGACGCTGTCGCTGATCCGGAACGTGTTCCTCGACCGCGCGCAGCGCCGGCTGGCCATCGCCATCTGGGCATCGGGGTTCGCCGGTGGCGCGGCGCTCGGCCCGATCGTGGGTGGCGCGCTGCTCACGCACTTCTGGTGGGGCTCGGTCTTCCTGCTCAACGTGCCGGTGCTGCTCGTGCTGCTGCCGCTCGCCGTCGCGCTGGTGCCCGAGTCGAAGGACCCCGCGCCGGGCCCCCTCGACCCGTGGAGCAGCGTGCTCGCGCTCGCCACGATGCTGCCGCTGGTCTACGCGATCATCGCGTCCGGCGAGCACGGCCCGACGCCGACGACCGCGGGCGCGGTGCTCGTGGGCCTGGTCGCCGGGTGGGCGTTCGTCCGCCGGCAGCGGCGGCTGCCGTCGCCGATGCTCGACGTCCGGCTGTTCACCAACCCGGTGTTCTCGGGGGCCGTGTCCGCGAACCTGCTGTCGGTGCTCGGGTTCTCCGGCCTGCTGGTCATCGTGTCGCAGTTCCTGCAGCTCGCCGCCGGGCTCAGCCCGATGGACGCGGGCCTGGTGCTGGTGCCGGGGCTCGCCGCGTCGGTGACCGCGGGGCTGCTGGCCGTCCGGCTGGTGCGGTACGTCCGCCCCGGCGTGCTCATCGGGTCCAGCTTCCTGCTGGCCGCCGTCGGGTACGGCGTGCTGACGCTGGTCGGCGACGTGCCGACGCCCGTGACCGTCGCGGTGACGTTCGTGATCATGGGCCTGGGCGTCGGCCTGGCGGAGACGCTGACCAACGACCAGATCACCACGGCCGTCCCGCCGGAGAAGGCCGGTGCGGCGTCCGCCATCTCCGAGACCGCCTACGAGCTCGGCACCACGCTCGGCGTCGCGATCCTGGGCTCGGTGCTCAACGCGACGTACCGCGCGCGGGTCGCGCTGCCCGACACGCTCACCGCCGACCAGGCGCACGCCGCGGGCGAGACCCTGGGCGGCGCGTCCCGCGTGGCCGGCGAGGTCGGCGGCGGTGCCGGCGAGGCGCTGCTCGAGTCCGCGCGGCTGGCGTTCGACGCGGGCACGCAGCACGCCGCCGCGGTCGGCGCGGTGGTGGCGGTGGGCGCGGCGGTCGTCTCGTTCGTCACCCTCCGCCGCGCGACGGCGCTCTGACGCCCGTCCCGCCCGCACGCTCTCGCACGCGCCCGCCCGCCCGCGCACCCTCGTCGAGTCTCCGAACCTCGCCTCTGCCCGCACGCCCTCGCGCAGACGCGTCGTGGAGACTCGGCGGAGGGGTGCGCGGGGCGTCAGCGGGCGGCGCGGACGCGGTCCAGGAGGAGCAGGGCGATGTCGGTGACCTCCGGGACGCCGACCGCCGCGCGGTCGACGTCGCCCGGCGTGCCGCCCGCTCCCGCTCCCGCCGCCCCCGCGCCCGCCGCCGCGGCCCCGGCCGCCGCCACGCCGTCGGTCAGCATCACCGTGCAGTAGGGGCACGCGGTCGCCACGACGTCCGCGCCGGTCGCGATCGCCTCCTCCGCCCGCGCGGTCCCGATCCGGGTGCCGATCGACTCCTCCACCCACATCCGCGCCCCGCCGGCGCCGCAGCAGAACGACCGCTCCCGGTTGCGCGGCATCTCGACGGCCTCGACGCCGGGCAGCGCGGCGAGCAGCTCGCGCGGCGGCTCGTAGACCTCGTTGTGCCGGCCGAGGTAGCAGGGGTCGTGGTAGGTGACCCGCTGCTGGGCGTCCCCGGCGTCCGGCGCCGCCACCGGCGTCAGCCGGCCCTCGCCCACCAGCCGGTCCAGCAGCTCGGTGTGGTGCACGACGTCGTACCGCCCGCCGAGCTGCGGGTACTCGCGGGACAGCGTGTTGAAGCAGTGCGCGCAGGTGACGACCACGGCGCGCGCCTCGGCGGCGGCCAGCGTCTCCACGTTCGCCGAGGCGAGCATCTGGTACAGCACCTCGTTGCCCGCGCGCCGGGCCGGGTCGCCGGTGCAGCCCTCGCCGTCGCCGAGCACCGCGAACGTCACGCCCGCGGTGTGCAGCAGCTCGGCGACGGCGCGCGTCGTGCGCTTGGCCTTCTCCTCGTACGCCCCCGCGCAGCCGACCCAGAACAGGTAGTCGACGTCGGCGGCCGTGGCGACGTCGGCCCCGACCACCGGCACGTCGAACGGCAGCCCCTTGGCCCAGTCCAGCCGCTGCCGCGCCGGCAGCCCCCACGGGTTGCCGCGCCGCTCGAGCTTCGTGAACGTCCCGCCGAGCTCCGCGGGGAACGCCGACTCCATGAGGGTCTGGTACCGCCGGATGTCGACGATGGTGTCGACGTGCTCGATGTCGACGGGGCACTGCTGCACGCAGGCGCCGCACGTGGTGCACGCCCAGAGCGCGTCCGCGTCGATCACGCCCGAGGCGACCAGGTCGACGTCGACGTGCCCGGGCTCGACCTCGGCGCCGGCGCGCGCGGCCCGCAGGTACGGCGCGGTCGCGGCCGCGTGGTCCCGCAGCGCCAGCGTCAGCAGCTTGGGGGACAGCGGCTTGCCCGTGGCCCACGCCGGGCACTGGTCCTGGCACCGCCCGCACTCGGTGCAGGTCGAGACGTCGAGCAGCTGCTTCCAGGTCAGGTCCTCGACGGCGCGGGCGCCGAGCCGGGCGTCGTCCGGCAGGTCCTCCAGCGCCGCCACGTCCAGCGCGACGCCGCCGACCCGCACCGGCTCCAGCGGACCGAGCGCCGGCGCGCCCGTCGCCGAGCGGCGCGCGTAGACGTTCAGCACGGCCAGGAACCGGTGCCAGGCGACGCCCATCGTGGGCTGCAGGCCGACCACGACGAACCACGCCGTCGACACGAGGATCTTCACGGTGGCGCACAGCACCACGGCCGCCTCGACGGCCGCGGTCGACGCCCCGGACCACAGCCCGCCGATCCACGCGGTGGTGGGGAAGTGCCAGGCGCTCGCGAGGGCCGAGCCGTCGCGCACCGCGAGCTCGTGCTCCAGGCCGCGGAGCAGCAGCACGGCGAGCACGACGAGCAGCACGGTCGCCTCGACGACGACGGCCTGCGCCGTGCTCGACCCGAAGAACCGGGACCGCCGCTGCGGGAGCGCGTGCGGCTCGGCGACCGGCCCGGACCCGTCGCCGGTCCCCGCTCCCACGGCGGCCACGGCCCGCGCGGGCGTCGCCGGCAGCCCCCGCGGCGTCCGGCGCACCCGCACCGCGATCAGCGCGAGGATCCCGGCCAGCGAGAGCCAGGCGATCCCCTCGGTGAGCCACTCCCACGGCGCCAGGTGCCCCAGCAGGGGCAGCGCCCACCGCGGGTCGACCACCTGCGCGTACCCGGCCACCAGCGTGAAGAACAGGACGGGGAACGACACCATGACGACCCAGTGCGCGGCGCGCACCACCGGGGTGTGCTGGAACCGGCCGTGCCCGACCATCTCCCGCACGACGAGCCACGCCCGCCGGCCCGCCGGCCGGAGCCGACCGGGCGCCGGGCGCCCGACCCGGATGGTGCGGGTGAGCCGCCGTGCGCCGAGAGCGAACGTCGCGACCCCGACGACGGTGGCGACGAGCACCACGACGAGGCAGGTCATCCGCAGCAGGTCCACGCGATCACGCTAATCGTCCCGGCCGCCGGGGCCCGCGACCGGAGGTCCCGGGTGAGGTCCCAGCCCCTGTGCGCCCCGTCGTGCTGAGCCATCACTTGATAGAGTCCAGGTAATCCCTCGACCACGGTCGGCCTCCGCACGCTTGCGTGCGCCGCGTCGCCGTGCGTCCCTGTACCTGCCCGCTGACAACACCACAGTCGTCGAACCGCCGCGGGCGAGCCTCAGGGCCACCGTGGGCCCCGGGTCGGCGCGACCGACCGACCGACCACCCGCCCACGACAGGACGGAGCGGACGTGCTGCAGCTCCTCGCGGTGCACCTCGTCGCTGCCCTGGTCGCGCCCGCGCTCGTCGCGTGGATCGGCCGCAAGGCGTTCTGGGTGCTCGCGCTCGCCCCCGCCGCGGTGGCGGTGTGGGCGCTCTCCCTCACCGGCCGTGTGCTCGACGGCGACGGGCCCACGCAGGTCGTGCAGTGGATCCCCGGCCTCAGCATGGAGCTCTCGTTCCGGCTGGACACGCTGTCCTGGCTGATGACGCTCCTGGTCGGCGGGGTCGGCGCGATCGTCCTGGTCTACTGCTCCGCGTACTTCAAGGCGGGCGCGAGCGGGCTCGGGCGCTTCAGCGGGGTGCTGGTCGCGTTCGCCGGCGCGATGCTCGGCCTGGTCACGGCCGACGACACGCTGCTGCTGTTCGTGTTCTGGGAGCTGACGACGGTCTTCTCCTACCTGCTCATCGGGCACTACCACGAGCGCAAGGCCAGCCGCCGGGCGGCGATGCAGGCCATCGTCGTCACCACCGCGGGCGGCCTGACGATGCTCGTCGGCGTGATCCTGCTGGGCGAGGCCGCGGGCACGTACCGGATCTCCGAGACCCTCGCGAACCCGCCGCACGGCGCGATGGTGACCGCCGCGGTCGTCTGCCTGCTGGTCGGCGCGATCAGCAAGGCCGCGCTCGTCCCGACGCACTTCTGGCTGCCGGCCGCCATGGCCGCTCCGACGCCGGTGTCCGCGTACCTGCACGCCGCCGCGATGGTGAAGGCCGGCGTGTACCTCGTCGCGCGGTTCGCCCCGGCGTACTCCGAGCTGCCGGCCTGGCGCTGGATGGTCGTGGTCCTCGGCGGCGGCACGCTGCTGCTCGGCGGCTACCGCGCCCTGCGCCAGCACGACCTCAAGCTGATCCTCGCGTTCGGCACGGTCAGCCAGCTCGGCCTCATCGTGCTGCTGGTCGGCTACGGCACGAAGGCGACCGCGCTCGCGGGGCTCGCCCTGGTCGGCGCCCACGCGATGTTCAAGGCCGCCCTGTTCCTCGTGGTCGGCGTCGTCGACGCCGCGACGGGCACCCGCGACCTGCGCCGGCTGTCCGGCGTCGGGCGCGCGCTGCCGATCACCGCGGTCGCCGGCGGCCTCGCCACGCTGTCGATGATCGGCGCGCCGCCGTTCGCCGGGTACGTCGCCAAGGAGGCCGCGCTCGAGGCGCTGGGCCACGGCGGCCACCCGCTCGACCTGGTCGTCCTCGTGCTCGTCGCGGTCGGCTCGGCCCTCACGGTCGCGTACGGTCTGCGGCTCTGGTGGGGCGCGTTCGCCACCAAGCCCGTGCTGTCGCCCGCCGCGGTGAAGGCGCTCACGCTCGCCCGCGAGGCCCGGGCCGCGAAGGGCGAGCCGGGCGCGCGCGACGAGCGCAGCGTCCCCGAGCTCGACGCCCCCGCGGAGGACGACCGGGCGGTGCCCGCCGCCGTCGGCCGCCCGTCGCTGCTGCTCGTCTGGCCCGCGCTGCTGCTCGCGGTGCTCGGCCTGGCCGTCGCGCTGGTGCCGTCCTTCGGCGAGGAGCTGCTCGCGCCCCAGGCCGACCTGTACCCCGAGGGCGAGCCGGGCCACCTGCTCCTGTGGGGCGGGTTCACGCCGACGCTGGCGATCACGGTCGCCGTGCTCGCGGTCGGCGTGCTGCTGTTCCTCTTCCGCGCGCCCGTCGAGGCCGCGCAGGCCGCGGTGCCGCACGTCCCCGAGGCCGACCGGATGTACCGCCGGTTCATGCGCCGGCTGGACGACGTGGCCGCCGACGTCACCGCGATCACCCAGCGCGGTTCGCTGCCGTTCTACCTGGGCGGCATCCTCGTGGTGTTCGTCGTGACGGTGGGCGTCCCGCTGATCCGGTTCACCTCGCTGCCGACGGAGACCCGCGCCTGGGACCGCCCGGCGCAGCTCGTCATCGGCGCGTTCGTCGCGGTGGCCGCCGTGCTGGTCGCCCGCGCGCGCCGCCGGCTGAAGGCCGTGATCCTGCTCGGCGTCTCCGGCTACGGCATCGCCGCGCTGTTCCTGCTCCAGGGCGCCCCGGACCTCGCGCTGACCCAGGTGCTGGTCGAGACCGTCACCCTCGTGGTGTTCGTGCTCGTCATGCGCCGGCTGCCCCCGTACTTCTCCGACCGGCCGCTGGTGGCGTCCCGCTGGGTCCGGCTCGTCGTGGCGCTGTCCGTGGGCCTGACGGTCGGCGCGCTCGCGCTGATCGTGCCGAGCGCGCGCATCCACATCCCGGTGTCGGTCGACTTCGCCGAGGAGGCCTACTCCTTCGGCGGCGGCAAGAACATCGTCAACGTGACGCTGGTCGACATCCGCGCCTGGGACACGATGGGCGAGATCTCGGTGCTGCTGGTCGCGGCCACCGGCGTCGCGTCGCTCGTGTTCCTCCGCAAGCGGTCGGGCGCGATCTTCCGCGCCGGCGACGCGCCCGAGCACCGCGCGGTGTGGGGCAGCGAGGACGACCCCCAGGCCGCGCTGCGCAGGCCCGTCGAGGCGCGCGCCGGCTACCAGCCGCGCGAGTGGCTGCGCGCGGGCCGGACCCTGGCCCCGCGCCGCCGGTCCGTGGTGTTCGAGGTCGTGGTCCGGCTGCTGTTCCACACGATGATCGTGTACTCGCTGTTCCTGCTGTTCTCCGGGCACAACGCCCCGGGCGGCGGGTTCGCGGCCGGCCTCGTCACGGGCATCGCGCTGATCGTGCGCTACCTGGCGGGCGGCCGGTACGAGCTCGGCGAGGCGGCCCCGGTGCAGCCGGGTCTGCTGCTGGGCAGCGGCCTGTTCCTGTCGGCGGGCGTCGGCCTGGGCGCGCTGATCTTCGGCGGCACCGTGCTGCAGTCCTGGATCATCGACGTCTCGCTGCCGCTGATCGGCGACCTCCACCTGGTGACGTCGCTGTTCTTCGACGTCGGCGTCTACCTCGTGGTCGTCGGCCTCGTGCTCGACATCCTGCGCAGCCTCGGCGCCGAGATCGACCGCCAGGCCGAGCAGGACGGCGACCCCGAGGCGGTCGGCGGCGACGCCGAGCCCGCCGAGGAGGTCCGGGTGGACGCGGTGGCCGCCGGCCGCGTCGCCCCGCAGCACCACGACGACCGGGAGGGCCCGCGATGATCGACATGAGCCCGAACCTGGTCCTGGTCGGCCTGATCGTCGTCCTGGTGACCGCCGGCGTGTACCTGCTCCTGGAGCGCAGCCTGTCCCGGGTGCTGATCGGGGTCGTCCTGATCGGCAACGGCGCGAACCTGCTGTTCCTCGTGGCGGGCGGCGCCGCCGGCCGGCCACCGATCGTCGGGCTGGAGCTCGAGCGCGACATGGCCGACCCGCTGCCGCAGGCGATGGTGCTGACCGCCATCGTCATCACCCTCGGCATGACGGCGTTCCTCCTCGCGATGGCGTACCGCTCGTGGCAGCTGCACCGGCACGACGAGGTGCAGGACGACGTCGAGGACCGCCGCATCGCCCGGCTCGCCGCCCGCGACGAGCGCGCCTTCGAGGACGACGACACCGAGGAGTCGACGACCACCCTCGACGAGGAGGCCGCCGAGACCCGCGACGAGACGGACGAGGGCGAACCCTCGCCGGCCGGCGTCGGGGGCGCCGCCGGCGAGCACGACCGACCGACCGACGACCGCGGGGAGGGCAGCCGATGACCGAGTACACCTGGCTCGTGCCGCTGCCCGTCGTCGTCCCGCTGTTCGGCGCCGGCCTCGCGCTCGCCCTGTACCGGCGGCCGCGGCTGCAGCGGATCATCAGCGTCATCGCGCTCAGCATCGTGCTGGTCGTCGCCGCCACGCTCCTGGTCCTCGCCGACGACGGCCCGCTGGTGGTCGACATCGGCGGCTGGGCCGCCCCGGTCGGCATCGACCTCGTCGCGGACCGGCTGTCGGCCCTCATGCTCACGGTCTCCGCCGCGGTGACGCTCTGCGTCCAGCTGTACTCGCTGGCCCAGGGCGAGGCCGACGGCGACGAGGCCGCGCCGGTCTCGATCTACCACCCGACGTACCTGATCCTCGCCGCGGGCGTCGCCAACGCGTTCCTCAGCGGCGACCTGTTCAACATCTACGTCGGCTTCGAGATCCTGCTGGCCGCCTCGTACGTGCTGCTGACCCTCGGCGGCACCGGCGAGCGCATCCGCGCCGGCAGCATCTACGTGGTCGTGGCGCTGCTGTCGTCGCTGCTGTTCCTCATCGCGATCGCCCTCACCTACGCGGCCGCGGGCACGGTCAACCTGGCGCAGCTCGCCGAGCGGCTGCCGGAGATCGACCCCGGGGTGCGGCTGCTGCTCCAGGTGCTGCTGCTGCTCGCGTTCGGCATCAAGGCGGCGATCTTCCCGCTGTCCGCCTGGCTGCCCGACTCCTACCCGACGGCGCCCGCGCCGGTGACGGCCGTGTTCGCCGGCCTGCTCACCAAGGTCGGCGTCTACGCGATCATCCGCACGCAGACCCTGCTGTTCCCCGAGGGCCGGATGGACGACGTCCTCATGTGGGCGGCGCTCGCCACGATGGTGGTCGGCATCCTCGGCGCGGTGGCGCAGGACGACCTGAAGCGACTGCTGTCGTTCACGCTGGTCAGCCACATCGGCTACATGCTGTTCGGCATCGCGCTGGCCTCGGAGGCCGGCTGGTCCGCGTCGATCTACTACGTCGCGCACCACATCATCGTGCAGACCGGGTTGTTCCTGGTCGCGGGGCTCATCGAACGCCGGGGCGGGTCCACGTCGCTCGACTCGCTCGGCGGCCTGGCCAAGCTCGCGCCGGTGCTGGCCATCCTGTTCTTCATCCCCGCGATGAACCTCGGCGGCATCCCGCCGCTGTCCGGGTTCCTCGGCAAGGTCGGGCTGCTGCAGGCCGGCGTCGCCGACGGGTCCTGGCTCGCGCTGACCCTGGTGGTCGGCGGCGTGGCGACCTCGCTGCTGACGCTCTACGCGCTCATCAAGGCGTGGAACAAGGCGTTCTGGCAGACGCCGCCCGAGCCCCTGCCGGACGCCACGCTGCCCAAGGGCATGGTCGGCTCCGCCGCCGCGCTCGTCGTGCTCGGCCTCGCGCTGACCGTCGGGGCCGGCCCGCTGTACGGCTACGCCGAGCGCGCCGCCGGGGCGCTGGCCGACCGGTCCGTGTACATCCAGTCGGTGCTGCCCGAGGGCGGCCGCGGCTCCGGGGAGTCCGTCGACGTGGCGCACGGGGGTGACGACGCGTGAGCCTGCACCCGCGCCGGAAGAAGCTGGCGACCCAGTGGCCGACGATGGTCTGGCTGGTCGTGGTCTGGGTGCTGCTGTGGGGCGACCTGTCGCTCGGCAACGTCCTGGCCGGGGCCGTGATCGCGGTCGCCGTCACCGGGCTGCTCCGGATGACGCCGATCGACTTCCACGGCACCGTGCGCCCCTGGCCGCTGCTCGTGCTGGTCGGGCGGTTCGCCTGGGACCTGCTGCACGCGTCCGTCGAGGTGTCCTGGGTCGCCCTGCGGCCCCGGCACACCCCGCGCGGCGCCGTGATCGGCGTCCAGCTGCGGAACCACTCCGACCTCTACCTGACCATGACGGCCGAGCTGTGCTCGCTGGTGCCCGGCTCGCTGGTCGTCGAGGCGCACCGGCTGACGGGCATGCTCTACCTGCACGTCCTCGACGTCGAGCAGTCGGGCGGCGTCGAGCGCGCCCGGCAGAACGTGCTCGACCAGGAGGAGCGGGTGCTGCGCGCGTTCGCCTCCGACGACGAGCTCCGCGAGGCGGGCCTGCTGCCCGGTGGCCGGTCGTCCCGACGCCAGGAGGTGCGCGCGTGACCGCGGTCCTGCTGATCTGCGCCGCGCTGCTGACCGCCGCCGGCGTGCTCGCCCTGATCCGCGCCGAGCGCGGGCCGTCGATGCTGGACCGGACGGTGGCGCTCGACATCATCGTGACGGTCGTGGTCGCGGCGGTCGCGCTCTACGCCTCGGCCGAGCGGCGCACCGACGTGGTGCCGATCCTCGTGGTGCTGTCCCTGGTCGGCTTCGTCGGCTCGACCACCATCGCGCGGTTCGCGTCCGTCGAGCCCGCCGGCGAGGGCCGGGTGCGCACCCGGGAGGAGATCGCCGCCGAGGAGGCCGAGCGGATCCGCGCCGAGGAGGAGGCCGAGCAGGCCCGCCGCGCGCGCCGGGCCCGCGAGGCCGAGGGGGCCGCGACCGACGCGCCGCGCCCCGCGTCGGACCCGGAGGAGGTGCGCGCCGAGCACGCCGCGCACGGCGACGAGGCCCGTCGTGCCGAGGTGGTCGCCGACGAGGACCGGCGCGACCACGGCGACGAGCCGCACGTGGACGAGCACGGGCCGGGCGAGCACCGGCGGGACGACCTCGAGGCCGACGACGCGGCCGTCGACCAGGACGCCGCCGCCCGCGGCGCGCGCGACGAGGGGAGCGACCGATGAGCTGGGACTGGGACGTGGTCGCCGACGTCGTGGCCTCGATCTGCCTGATCGGCGGGGCGCTGCTCGCCCTCGCCGCCGGCGTGGGCGTCCTGCGGTTCCCCGACCTGCTGTCGAGGATGCACGCGGGGACGAAGCCGCAGGTGCTCGGGCTGATCCTGGTGCTGATCGGGCTGTCGCTCCGGCTGCGCTCCGGCGGGGCGGTGTGGGCGCTGGTGCTGGTGGCCCTGTTCCAGATGCTGACCGCGCCGGTGGCGGCGCACCTGGTCGGCCGGGCGGGCTACCGCACGGGCAAGGTGCGCCGGGACCTGCTGGTCGTCGACGAGCTGACCGAGGCCCAGGACGTGGCCACGCGGCGCGGCACGCCGCCCGAGGACGCGCCGGGCTCGGGCGACCGGGGCTGACGGAGCGTCAGCGGCGGAACAGCCCCGCCCAGAGGAAGTCCTCGCCGAACGCGTCCCCGGGTCCCGTGGCCGCGCGCATCCGGCGCAGCTCGACCTCCTCGAGCCAGCCGAACGCCCGGCGCAGGTCGTCGGCGCCGTAGGCGAGCCCGCCGCCCAGACCGCCCTCGCGGTACAGGTCGACGTCGTCGGCCCCGGTGCCGCCGCGGTCGTCGTGGCCGTCGTCGCCCGCCGCGAAGCACGCGATCCCGAACCGGCCGCCCGGCCGCACGGTGCGCTCCAGCAGCGCGCGGTAGGACACCCGGCGGTGCGGGGGCAGGTGGTGGAAGCAGCCGGAGTCGTAGACCAGGTCGTAGGGCTCGGCAGGCGGCTGCCACCGGAAGATGTCGGCGCGGGCGAACCGCACGTCCACCCCGGCCTCGGCAGCCCGCTCCCGGCCCCACGCGACGGCCGTCGCGGACAGGTCCAGCGCGTCGACGGCGCACCCCTGCTGCGCGAGCCAGACGGCGTTCCGGCCGGGGCCGCAGCCGAGCTCGAGCACGCGGGTGCCGGGGCCGACCGGCAGCCGGCCGTCGGCGGCCCAGGCGGCCAGGCTCTCGTCGGGCGCCCAGCGGAAGAACGGGACCGGGCGGTCGCGGTCGGCGTAGAACCGGTCCCAGAAGTCGGCGCCGCCCCGGTCCGTCCAGCGGTCGGCGCGCTCGGCGAACAGCAGGTCCATGAGGGCGAGGACGTCGTCGACGGTGTGCACGGAGCGGCCGGCGCCGACGGGGGGCCGGAGGGAGGGCTGAGACACGGCTGACCTGCACCTTCGTCTGGACGGGGTGCTCAGGCTAGGGCGCACCGGGGCCCCGCGGGCGGGACCTCCGGCCGTCGACGGCGCGCGTCGGCGAGCCCGGGGTCAGGCCTTCGGCAGGCGGCGGTTCTTGTCGACGCGCTCGACGAACTTCTTGGTCCCCCGGGTCGCGAACACCCGGGCCACCGTGACGGCGGCGGCGGTGATCGCGGCGGCCGCGACGACCTCGGCGATGCGCGGGTCGTCGTCGTCCTCGGGCTTCGGCGGCTTGTGCCCGGACGCCGCCTTCCACGCCGCGTCCACCGCCTTGCCGGCGATCCACGCGACGGCGCCCGCGACCACCAGGCCGGTGATCTTCGCGAACGTGGACTGGGTCTCTTCGTCGGCCACGGGACCTCCTGCGTCGGGACGGCTGTGCTCCGCCCCACGCTAGCGCCGCCGGTGCCGCACCGCAGGTCAGCCGGTGCCGGGCGGGGGCCGCGCCGCGCCGGTGTAGGGTCGGCCCCGAACGACAGGGGAGCGTCCCGGGCCGTGCGTGACACCGCGGCCCGACCGACGCTGAGAGTGCGGACGGAATCCGCAGACCCTCGCACCTGATCCGGTTAGCACCGGCGTAGGGAGTCGGGATCTCAGTCGCCCCGTGCCGTCGTGCTCCCCGGGGCGCGCCGGTGCGGTGCGGCCCCCTCGGTGCACATCGAGGAGGAACCACCATGGCGCGCACGCGCGCACGCCGCCGGGCACCCCGGCGGACCACCACCGCCGGGCTGGCCGCGCTCGCCGGCGTCCTGGCGCTGACGGCCTGCTCCGTCACGGGGTCGGGCTCGGGCTCCGACGCGGCCTCGGGCTCCGGCACGGACGGGTCCGCCGGGACCGTCACGCTGGTCACGCACGACTCGTTCCACGTCAGCGACGGGCTGCTGGAGCAGTTCGAGGCCGACACCGGCCTGACCGTGAAGCAGGTCGCGCCGGGCGACGGCGGGGCCCTGGTCAACCAGCTGATCCTGACCAAGGACGCCCCGCTCGGCGACGTGGTCTACGGCATCGACAACACCTTCGCGTCGCGGGCGATCGACGAGGGCGTGCTGGAGCCGTACGAGTCGCAGGCCCCCGCCGCGGCCGACGCCGAGCAGTACGCGCCCGACGCCTCGCACTCGCTCACCGCGGTCGACATGGGCGACGTCTGCCTCAACGTCGACCACGCCTGGTTCGCCGAGCGGGGGATCGCGGAGCCGACGTCGCTCGAGGACCTCACGGACCCGCGGTACAAGGACCTGACGGTCGTCACCAACGCGGCGACCAGCAGCCCGGGCCTCGCGTTCCTGCTCGCGACGGTCGGCGCGTTCGGCGAGGACGGCTGGCAGCAGTACTGGACCGACCTGACGGCCAACGGGCTGAAGGTCGCCGAGGGCTGGTCGGACGCGTACTACACCGACTTCTCCGGCGGCGGGGGCGGCGGTCCGCGGCCGATCGCCCTGTCCTACGCGTCGAGCCCGCCCGAGACGATCCCGGAGGGCGGCGGCGAGCCGACCACCGGCGCGCTGCTCGGCACCTGCTTCCGGCAGGTCGAGTACGCGGGCGTGCTGGCCGGGGCGCAGAACCCCGAGGGCGCGCAGCAGCTGGTCGACTGGCTGCTGTCCGACGCGGTCCAGGCCGACATCCCCGGGTCGATGTACATGTACCCGGTGAGCACGGCCGTCGACCTGCCGGAGTCGTGGGCGCAGTGGGCCCCGCTGTCGGACGCGCCGTACGAGGTGCCGCTCGACGACATCGCGGCGAACCGCGACACCTGGGTCCGCGAGTGGACCGACCTGGTCGCCGGCTGAGGCGCGGCTGACCCGATGAGCACCGCGACGCGGACGCCCCCGACCGGCACCGGCCGGCCGGGGGTGCCCGCGCGCCCGGGTGCCGCCGGCGGTGCGCCGGCTCGGCCGCCGCTGCGCGCGCCCTCCCGCGCCTGGGCGCTCGGCCGGGCCGGGGCGTGGGCGCTCGCCGCCGCCGTGCCCCTGGTGTTCCTCGGCACGTTCTTCGCGTGGCCCGTGCTGTCGCTGGTCGGGCGGGGCTTCCTGCCGGACGGCGCGCTGGACCTGTCCGGGTTCGCGGACGTGTTCTCCCGCCCGCGCACGTGGCGGATCGTCGGGCTGACCCTGGCCCAGGGCGCGATCGGTACGGTGCTGTCCGTGCTGCTCGGCGTGCCCGGCGCGTACGTGCTGTACCGGTGCCGGTTCCGCGGGGTGGGCGCCCTCCGGGCGTTCGTGACCGTGCCGTTCGTGCTGCCGACCGTGGTGGTCGGCGTGGCGTTCCGCGCGCTGCTCCGGGAGAACGGACCGCTCGGCTTCCTGCACCTGGACGGCACGTTCGCGGCGATCGTCGCCGCGCTGGTGTTCTTCAACTACGCCGTCGTGGTGCGGACGGTCGGCGGGCTGTGGCAGCGGCTCGACCCGCGCCCCGAGCAGGCCGCGCGGTCCCTCGGGGCGTCGCCCGCCCGGGCCTTCTGGACGGTGACGCTGCCGGCGCTGACGCCCGCGATCGTGTCGGCGGCGTCGCTGGTGTTCCTGTTCTGCGCGACCGCGTTCGGCACCGTGCTGGTGCTGGGCGGGATGCGGTACGGCACCGTCGAGACCGAGATCTGGATCCAGACCACCCAGTTCCTCGACCTCCGGGCCGCCGCGGTGCTCTCGGTCGTGCAGGTGGTCGTGGTCGTGGCCGCGCTGGCGGTGGCCGGGCGGGCGCGGGCGCGGCGGGAGCGGGCGCTGTCCCTGGTGGCGCCGGGGTCCTCCGGCGCGGGCCCGACCCGGCCGCACGCGGTGCCCGCGGTCGTGACCGGGATCGTGCTGGTGCTGCTGGCGCTGCCGCTCGGCGCGCTGCTGCTCGGGTCGCTGCGCACCGGCGACGGCTGGGGGCTGGACCACTACCGGGCCCTCGGCACCACCGGCGGGCGGAACGCGCTGACCGTCACCGTGTGGGAGGCGCTGGGGAACTCGCTGCGGATCGCGGTCGACGCGACGCTGCTGGCCCTGCTCGTCGGCTGCCTGGTCGCGCTCGTGGTGTCCCGCAGGCCCCGAGCCCGCGCCGCGCGACGCGCGGTCGGCGTGCTGGACGGGGCGTTCATGCTGCCGCTCGGGGTGTCGGCGGTGACCGTCGGGTTCGGCGCGCTGCTCACCCTCGGCCACCCGTTCGGCATCCAGACCGACCTGCGCAGCAGCGGCATCCTGGTGCCGATCGTGCAGGCCGTGGTGGCCGTGCCCCTCGTGGTGCGGACCGTGCTGCCGGTGCTCCGGGCGATCGACCCGCGGCTGCGCGAGGCGGCCGGCACGCTCGGCGCGGGTCCGGGCCGGGTGCTGCTCGGCGTCGACGGTGCGCTCGCCGCGCGGTCGATCGGGCTGGCCGTCGGGTTCGCGTTCGCGGTGTCGCTGGGGGAGTTCGGCGCGACGTCGTTCCTCGCCCGGCCCGACCTGCCGACGCTGCCGGTGGTGGTCTTCCGGCTGATCGGGCAGCCCGGCGCGGACAACTACGGGATGGCCCTCGCGGCGAGCGTCGTGCTCGCGGCGCTGACGGCCGGGGTGATGGCGCTCGCGGAGCGGTTCCGCGGGCCGGCGGGAGGAGAGCTGTGACGGGGACGGGGTCCGGTGCGGGTCCGGCGGGTCGCGGGCTGGCGGTGCGCGACCTGGTCGTGCGCTACCCCGGGGCGGGCCGGGGCGCCCCGGCGGTGACCGCCGTCGACGGGGTCGCGCTCGACGTCCCCGTCGGCGAGGTGCTCGCGCTGCTCGGCCCGTCGGGCTGCGGCAAGTCCTCGCTGCTGCGCGCCGTCGCCGGCCTCGAGCCGCCGACCTCCGGTGCGGTGACCTGGGACGGCCTCGACCTCGCCGCGGTCCCGGTGCACCGGCGCGGGTTCGGGCTGGTGTTCCAGGACGGCCAGCTGTTCCCGCACCGGGACGTCGCGGGGAACGTGGCCTACGGGCTGCGCGGCCTGCCGCGGGCCGACCGCGCCGCGCGGATCGCGGAGCTGCTGGACCTCGTCGGCCTGCCCGGCTACGACCGGCGCCCCGTCGCGACGCTGTCCGGCGGCGAGCAGCAGCGGGTGGCGCTCGCCCGGTCGCTCGCGCCCCGGCCCCGGCTGCTGCTGCTCGACGAGCCGCTGTCCGCGCTCGACCGGTCGCTGCGCGAGCGGCTGGCCGACGACCTGCGCCGGGCGCTCGTCGCCACCGGCACGACCGCGCTGTTCGTGACGCACGACCAGGACGAGGCGGCGACGGTCGCCGACCGGGTCGCGGTGATGTCGGCGGGGCGGCTGCTGCAGGTCGACGCGCCGGAGACGCTGTGGCGGCGGCCGGCGTCGCGCGAGGTGGCGGAGTTCCTGGGGTACCGGACGTTCCTGTCCGCGGGCGACGCGGCGAGCGACGGCGCGGCGCTCGCGGTGGCCGCCGGCGGCTGGCGGGTGCTCGGCCCCACCGACGCCGAGCCCGCGTCCGCGACCCCCGTCCGCGCGGCTGTCGTCGCGGAGCGCCGGACCCGGCGCGGCCGGGCCGAGGTCGTCGCGGTGCTGGAAGCCGAGGACGCCCGGGTCACGGCGGCGCTGCCCGCGGGCGGGGCCGGGGCGCCGGAGCCGGGGGACCGGGTGCGGCTCGCGGCCGAGGAGGGCGCGGTCGCGGTCGTCGGCGGCTGACCCGGGTCGGTCCGGGGTCGGTCCGTCTCGAGTGGAAGGTTCTGCCGGACACGCCGACGGCGTGTCCGGCAGAACCTTCCACTGTCAGGCGGGCGCGCGGGTCACCCCAGCCGGAGCTGCCACTCGCCGGCGCCGCCGGCCGGCCGGAAGCCCAGTGCGACGTTGATCGCCAGCATGTGCGCGTTCTCCTCGGCGTTCCAGGTGCCGACCCGGCGCGCGCCCGGCTGCACCTCGGCCAGCCGGGCGAGGTTCGCCGTCTTGACCAGCATCCCGAGCCGGTGCCCGCGGTGGTCGCGGAGCACCAGGGTGTCGTCCTGGAACACGTACGCGTCGGTGTCCGGCCGGCTGACGAGTGCGGTGAAGGCGGCGAGCGCGCCCGTCGGCTCGTGCAGCGCCGCCGCGACCCGGTACGTCATCCCGCGCTCCACGAACGCCCGCTCGGCGTCCCGCACGCGCGCGCCGTCCCAGACGTCCTCGCGCAGGTCGAGGCCGCCCGCGGGGGCGTCGGTGCTCATCCGGGTCTGCAGCAGGGCGAACCGGTCGAGCAGCTCGTCGGGGCACCGGCCCTCCCACAGCGCGACCCGGTAGCCGGGACCGGCCGCCGCGGCCGCCCCCGCCGCGTGCGCCGCCAGGCGGTCCGCCGGGAGCGGGACGTCGAGCACGGACCGGCGGGTGACCTGCTCGAGGTCCCAGCCCCGCCGGACGAGGAACGTCACGCCCGGGTGCGCGGCCGGGACGCGGCCGGTCCCGGTGCTGGGGACGAGCGCGTCGGCCTCGGCGGCCGGCTCCGCCGCGTGGTCGGTCGACGCCATCAGCGTGCTCCGCCCGTGATCGCGGGCCGTGCCCACGGCGAGCTCGTGCAGCGCCGAGCCGATCCCGCGCCCGCGGTGCTCCGGCCGGACGTCGAGCTGCAGCGTCCCGGTGTGGGTGTTGGCCTGCCGGGGCAGGTTCAGCGCGACGTAGCCGAGGACCCGGCGGGGGTCCGCGGGCCCGTCCCCGACCGGGGCGTCGAGCGCGACGAACCGCAGCTTCTCGTCGTACTCCTGGTGCCGCAGGCCCGCCAGGACCTCGCCGGGCGTGCGCGCGTGGTCGAGGTCGCCCCAGGCGTCGAGCACGGAGGCGTTCGCGGCCTCCACCAGGCCGTGCAGCAGCCAGGCGTCCGGGGCGTCGAGTCCGGCGGGCACCGGGAGCGGGACCAGGTGCGGCCGGGTGGCGGCGGAGGCGGTCATGGCGCCCATGGTCGTCGGGGCGGTCGCGGCGGGCCACGGATTTCCGGGTCGGCTCGCGGTTCCCGGAGCGCCGCTACGAGAACCAGGTCCGGGGCCGGGCGCCCCGCCGACCGGTACGGTTCGCGCCATGCCAGTCCTGGAGATCATCGGGTGGGTCGGGTCCGTCCTCGTCGTCGTGTCGCTGATGCAGGCCCGCGTCCTGCGGTTCCGGTGGCTCAACTTCGCCGGATCCGTCATCGCGACCGCGTACAACACGATCGTCGGCATCTGGCCGTTCGCCGCGATGAACGGCGTGATCGCGGTGATCGACGCGTACTGGCTGTGGCGGCTGACGCTGGAGCGGCACGACGCCGACGTGTACGAGGTCGTGCCGGTCGGCGCGGGCGACCACTACCTGCGGCACGTGCTCGGGGTGCACGCGGACGACATCGCCCGCTACTACCCGTCGTTCGGCCTTCCGGGTGATGCTGCGGGTGACTCGCGATGGGCGTACCTGGTCCTGCGGGGCGACGAGACCGTCGGCGTCGTGGTCGTCCGGGACGCCGGCGACGGGATCGGCGAGGTCGAGCTGGACTGGGTCACCCCGCGGTTCCGGGACTTCGCGCCGGGCGAGTTCGTCTACCGGCGGTCGGGGGTGTTCGCCGGGACGGGGCTGCGGTCGCTCGTCGTCGCCGAGGACGCGCGGGACACGGGGCCGTACCTCGAGCGCGTCGGGTTCGCGCGGGTCGACGGCCGGTGGCGCCGGGAGGTCGAGGCCGCCGCGGCCTGACCCGCCGGACGGAGAGTTCGGACAGCCGAACTCGTGTGCCTACACTGAGTTCGGATGTCCGAACTTGGAGGTGCGGTGACCACCACGACCGATCGGCAGGCCGTGCGGCGCGGCCGCGTGCTGCCCCTGCTGGGCCCTGCCTTCGTGGCGGCGATCGCCTACGTGGACCCGGGGAACGTCGCGGCGAACCTCACTGCCGGCGCGCGCTACGGCTACCTGCTGCTGTGGGTGCTGGTCGGTGCGAACGTGATGGCGGTCCTGGTGCAGTACCAGTCCGCCAAGCTCGGCATCGTCACCGGAGACTCGCTGCCCGGCGTGCTGGGGCAGCGGCTGCGGCGCCGGTCGCGGCTGGCGTACTGGGCGCAGGCCGAGGTCGTCGCGGCGGCCACCGACATCGCCGAGGTGGTCGGCGGCGCGATCGCGCTGAACCTGCTGTTCGGGCTCCCGCTGGTGGTCGGCGGTCTGATCGTCGGCGGCGTCTCGATGCTGCTCCTGGCGACGCAGAACCGGTACGGGCAGCGGCGGTTCGAGACGGTGATCGTCGGCCTGCTGCTCGTGATCGTGGTCGGGTTCCTCGCCGGCCTGCTGGTGGGCCCGCCCGACCCGGGCGAGATGCTCGGCGGGCTGGTCCCGCGGTTCGCCGGCACGGACTCGGTGCTGCTCGCGGCCTCGATGCTCGGCGCCACGGTCATGCCGCACGCCATCTACGTGCACTCCGCTCTGAGCCGGGACCGGTTCGGCCGGGTGCCGGACGAGTCGGCGCGGTCCGGGCTGCTGCGGGCGACCCGGTGGGACGTCGGCGCGGCGCTGACGCTCGCCGGCACCGTGAACATCGGCCTGCTGCTGCTCGCGGCCGCGAACCTCCGCGGCGTCGAGGGCACCGACACCATCGAGGGCGCGCACGCGGCGATCAGCGGGGCCCTGGGCCCGGTCGTCGGCGTGGTGTTCGCGATCGGGCTTCTCGCGTCCGGCCTCGCGTCCACATCGGTCGGCTGCTACGCCGGGGCCGCCGTGATGGAGGGCCTGATCCACAAGCGCATCCCGCTGCTGGTCCGCCGGGCGATCACGCTGGTCCCGGCGCTGGTGCTGCTCGGCGTCGGCGCGGACCCGACCTGGACGCTGGTGGTGAGCCAGGTCGTGCTGAGCTTCGGCATCCCGTTCGCCGTCATCCCGCTGGTCCGGCTGAACCGGGACCGGTCGCTGATGGGCGGGCACGCGAACGGCCCGCGGCTGCAGGCGGTGCTGGTGGTCGTGGTCGCCCTGGTCGTGGCCCTCAACCTGGCCCTGCTGCTGCTCCTGGCGACGGGCCACTGACCGCGCTTTCCGTAGCGCAACTCCCACAACCCCGCGGGCTGACCATCGCCGAGACGGCAACTCTCGGCTGCCGTGAACGCCCTGATCACAGCCGAAAGTCGCCATCTCGGCGGACGATCCGTGGCGGGGTGGCGTCGAGGCGCGCGGGTCGGCGCCGGGCCGGGCGGTGGTTGTCGGAGCGGCGCTACGGGAAGGTATGCGTAGTGCTGCTACGGTTACCCGCGTGACCAGCAGCGACACCGCGATACCCCGGGACGGGCGCGCCGCCCGGGCCGCCGCCTCGCGGGCGCGGATCGCCGAGGCCGCCACCCGGCTGTTCCTCACCGACGGGTACGGCCCGACGACGATCACGGCCGTCGGCCGCGCCGCCGGCCTCGGGGTGCAGACCGTCTACTACTCCTACCCGTCCAAGTCCGACATCCTCGTCGGCTGCCTGGACCACGCCGTCGACGGCGCCGACCGCCGGGACGCGGCGCCCGACCTCGCCGACCAGCCGTGGGTGCGCGCCGTCGTCGCCGAGCCGGACCCCGCCCGCCGGGTCTTCCTGCACGCGCGCGGGTCCGCCGAGCTGCTCGGCCGCGCCGCCGGGGTGCAGGACCTGGTGCGTGCGCACGCCGTCGGCGACCCGGTGCTGCACGCGGCGTGGGAGCGGGACGAGGCCCGCCGGCGCTCCGTGCACCGGCTGCTCGTCGAGGCGTGCGACCGGGACGGGGTCCTGCGGCCGGGGCTCGACGTCGAGCGGGCGACCGACGTGGTGGCGCTCGTCCTCGGGCCCGAGACGTGGAACGCGCTGGTGCGGCGGGGCGGGTGGAGCGCGCTCGCGTGGGCCCGGTGGGCGCACCGCACCCTGCTGGCCGACCTGGTCCCGTCGCGCTGGGACCCCGAGGCGTAGGCCCGACCGCTCCCTGCGAGGCCCCGGTGCACAGTGGCCCCGAGGGCCCGCGACGGCGCCGGCCCCACCCGGAGGGGGAGGCCGCCATGTGCCGTTGGCTCGCGTACACGGGTTCGCCGGTGACGCTCGACGAGCTGCTCTACAAGCCGGAGAACTCGCTCGTCATGCAGAGCCGGCACAGCCGGCTGGGCGTCGAGCCGATGAACGGCGACGGGTTCGGCGTCGGCTGGTACGACGACCACTCGCCGATCCCCGGGCTGTTCCGCAGCATCGAGCCGGCGTGGAGCGACCGGAACCTGCGCGAGCTGTCGCAGCACATCCGCTCCGGCATGGTCATCGCCCACATCCGCGCCACGACCGGGACCGCCGTGCAGCAGACCAACTGCCACCCGTTCCGGCACGGGCAGTGGCTGTTCGCGCACAACGGCGTGATCAACGGGTTCAGCACCCTCAAGCGGGACCTGCGGATGGCCGTCGACCCGACCCTCTACCCGCTGATCGAGGGCTCGACCGACTCGGAGACGCTGTTCTACCTGGCGCTGACCTTCGGCCTGACCGACGACCCGCCGGCCGCCGTGGCCCGGGCGGTCGGCCTGATCGAGGACGTGGCCCTCCGGCACGGCGTGGCGTTCCCGGTGCAGGGGACGTTCGCGACGACGGACGGCCAGCGGCTGTGGACGTTCCGGTACTCCTCCGAGGGCCGGTCGCGGTCGCTGTTCCGGAACCGGGACGTCGCGGTGCTCCGGGCGCAGTACCCGGACAACCCGGTGCTGCACGGCCTGTCGGACGACACCCGGATCGTGGTCTCGGAGCCGCTGGGCGACCTCAAGGGCGCCTGGCTGGAGGTCCCGGAGAGCACCTGCCTGGTCGTCGAGGACGGGCGCGAGGAGCTGGTGCCCTTCGCGCCCGTCCTGGCGACGGCCTGACCCCCCGCCCGGGGTCAGCCCACCTTGCGCCGGTACGCCCGCACCGACAGCGCGTACGCGAGCACCAGGATCCCGACCAGCCACGCCAGCGCCACCCACAGGTCGCCGCCGACCGGCTCCTGGGCGAACAGCGCCCGGATCGAGTCGACCACGGCGGTGACCGGCTGGTGCTCGGCGAACCACGCGACTGCGGTCGGCATCGAGTCCGTCGGCACGAACGCCGAGCTGATGAACGGCAGGAAGATCAGGGGGTAGGAGAACGCGCTCGCCCCGTCGACGGTCTTCGCGGACAGCCCGGCGAGGACGGCGATCCAGGTCAGCGTGAGCGTGAACAGGACCAGGATGCCGGCCACGGCGAGCCACGCGAGGACGGTCGTCCCGGTGCGGAACCCCATGAGCAGCGCGATCCCGACGACCAGGACGACCGACGTCAGGTTGGCCGCCATCGACGTCAGCACGTGCGCCCACAGGACGCTCGGCCGGGCGATCGGCATGGACTGGAACCGCTCCACGATGCCGCCCTGCAGGTCGAGGAACAGCCGGTAGGCGGTGTACGCGACGCCGGACGCGACCGTGATGAGCAGGATGCCGGGCAGCAGGTAGTCGACGTACGACGCGGTGGACCCGCCGTGGATCGCCCCGCCGAACACGTAGACGAACAGCAGCATGAGGGCGACCGGGGTGACCGCGGTCGTGATGATCGTGTCGGGGCTGCGCAGGATGTGCCGCAGCGACCGGTCGGTGAGGGCGACGGTGTCGCCGACGACGTGGGTGGTGGCGGTGGCGCTCATCGCGGGTCCTTCCCGGTCGGCGTGCTGCCGGCACCGACGAGGGCGAGGAAGACGTCCTCGAGCGTGGGCTGCTTCTCGACGTACTCCACCCGGGCGGGCGGGAGCAGCCGCTTGAGCTCGGCGAGCGTGCCGTCCTGGATGATCGTCCCCTCGTGCAGGATCGCGATCCGGTCGGCGAGGCGCTCCGCCTCGTCCAGGTACTGCGTGGTGAGCAGGACGGTGGTGCCGCCGCCGGCGAGCTCCTCGACGGTCCGCCACACCTCGGTGCGGGCCTGCGGGTCGAGCCCGGTCGTCGGCTCGTCGAGGAAGATCACCGGCGGGTCGCCGATCAGGCTCATCGCGATGTCCAGCCGGCGCCGCATGCCGCCCGAGTAGGTCGACGCCCGGCGCCCGCCCGCCTCGGTGAGCGCGAACCGGTCGAGCAGCCGGTCCGCCACCGCGCCCGGGTCGGGCAGGTGCCGGAGCCGGGCGACCAGCCGGAGGTTCTCCCGCCCGGTGAGCATCCCGTCGACGGCCGCGAACTGGCCGGTGAGGCTGATGGACTGGCGGACCTCGGCGGCCTGGCCCACGACGTCGAAGCCGTGGACCGTCGCCGTGCCCGCGTCGGGCTTCAGCAGGGTCGACAGGATCCGGACGAGGGTCGTCTTGCCCGCCCCGTTGGAGCCGAGCAGGGCGACGATCGTCCCGGGTGCCACCTCGAGGTCGACGCCGCGGAGCACGCGCAGGTCGCCGAACGACTTCTCGACGCCGCGGACGGCGACGGCGGGCGCCGCTGACCCGGCGGTCACCGGACGTCCCCTTCGGCCTCGTCGATCGCCTTCGTCAGGCGGGCGCGCTCCTTGTCGATCCACCGCTCGCCGACGTACGCCTGGGCGAACGTCTCCGCGAACTCGACCGGGTCGTCGCCCACGACGTCGCGGACGGGGGTCCCGTCGGTGGCCGCGCGCTCCCACAGGTCCGCGAGATCGGTGAACATCGTGATCATGGTGTCGCCGTCCGTGACGCCGCCGGAGTACATGAGGTACCGGTGCGTGGCCTTCGCGGCGGTGCGGTAGGGCTCCGGCAGCGCCTTGATGCGGGCCATGTCCTGCCGGTACTGCTTCTTCTGCTCGAGCGAGCCGGTGAGGGCCTCGATCCACTTCGCGACCATGTCAGTCGTCCCCTTCGGTGCGGTCGGTGGTGCGGTCGGTGGTGCGGTGGGTGGTGCCGGAGTCGGTGTTGGTGGAACCGGTGCGGTCGGCGTGCGCGGCGCGGAGGTGCTCGATCCGCCCGGTGAGGAAGGCCCAGGTGGCCCAGAACTCGTCGAGCTGGTCCCGGCCCGCGGCGTTGAGCGAGTAGACCTTGCGCGGCGGGCCCTTCTCGGACGGGACCTTCTCGACGTCGACGAAACCGCGCTGCTCGATCCGGACCAGGAGCGCGTACACGGTGCCCTCGGCCAGGTCCGCGAACCCCTCGTCGCGGAGCTGCGCGGTGATCTCGTAGCCGTACGCGGGCCGCGCCTCGAGGATCGCGAGGACGATGCCCTCGAGCGTGCCCTTGAGCATCTCGGTCATCTGGTTGGCCATCGTGGGCTCCTGTACTCGGTGTCGCTGACTACCGGTACAACGTAACGCTAGGTACCGGTACTTGGCAACACTGAATACCCACGAGTCCTGATCGGATCGGGCCAGGATGGTCGGGCGGCGTCGTGCGCGCGGTCGGCAGGCTGGGCCGCGGAAGGGAGCACCGTGATCGCCTCGCTCAACCGGCTCGTCGACGTGGTGGAGGACCGTCTCACCGACGACCTCGACGTCGCCGACCTCGCAGGGACGCTCGGCACGACCGAGTACCACCTGCGGCGCCTGTTCTCGTCGCTGGCCGGGATGCCGCTGTCGGACTACGTGCGCCGCCGCCGGATGACCGTCGCTGCGGCGGAGGTCGTCGACGGCCGCGGCGACCTGCTCGGCATCGCCGTGCGGCACGGCTACGGCTCGGCCGAGGCGTTCGGCCGGGCGTTCCGCGCGGTGCACGGCGTGAGCCCGGGGCAGGCCCGGCGCGATGGCGGCCCCCTCCGGACCCAACCCCGCCTCAGGTTCCGCCTGACCGTCGAAGGAGCAGCACCCATGGACGTCCGACTCGTCTCCCGCCCCGACTTCCGCCTCGCAGGCCACGCCGCCCGCGTCCCCCTCGTGCACGAGGGGGTCAACCCCGCGATCCAGCGGCACGTCGCCTCGCTCCCCGCCGAGGAGCACGCACGGCTGAAGGTGCTGGGCGACGCCGAGCCGGCCGGGCTGCTCGCCGTGAGCGCCGACCTCGACCCCGACCGCCGCGAGGGCACGGAGCTGACCTACCTGCACGGCGTCGCCGTCTCGGACGCGGTCGAGGTGCCGGACGACCTCGACGTCCTCCCGGTGCCGGCGGGGTCGTGGGCGGTCTTCCGCGCTGCCGGGCCCTACCCGGAGACGCTGCAGCGCCTGTGGGCCGCGACCGCGACCGAGTGGTTCCCGTCCAACCCCTGGCGCCTGCGCCCGGGCCCGGAGGTCGTGGCGGTCCTCGAGCGCGCCGACGACCTCAGCACCGCGACCGTCGAGCTCTGGCTCCCGGTCGAGCCGGCCTGACGGGCACAGGTCACCACTGCGAGCGCGCGTAGTCCTTGAGGAAGCAGCCGTACAGGTCCTCGCCGGCCTCGCCGCGGACGATCGGGTCGTACACCCGGGCGGCCCCGTCGACCAGGTCGAGCGGCGCGTGGAACCCCTCCTCGGCGAGCCGCACCTTGGTCGGGTGCGGGCGCTCGTCGGTGATCCACCCGGTGTCGACCGCGGTCATGAGGATGCCGTCGGCGAACATCTCGCCGGCGCTCGTCCGGGTGAGCATGTTGAGCGCGGCCTTGCTCATGTTCGTGTGCGGGTGGCCGGGGCCCTTGTACCCGCGGGCGAACACGCCCTCCATCGCCGACACGTTCACGATGTAGGTCCGCCGCGCCGACGACGCGGCCATGGCGGCGCGCAGCCGGCTGACCAGGATGAACGGGGCCGTCTGGTTGCAGAGCTGCACCTCGAGCAGCTCCATCGGGTCCACGCCGTCGACCGTCGCGACCCACGAGTTGGTCTCGGCGACGTCGGGGATGAGGCCGCCGGCGTCGATCGACGTCCCCGCGACCAGCCGCTCCAGGCTGGCCGCCTCGGCGGTCAGCGACAGCGCGGTGAGCTCCTCCGCGGCGGCGCGCCCGGCCCGCTCGATCGCCAGCGCGGGGCTGGTCAGGTCGCTCACCGACCCGGCGAGCGCGCGCGGGTGCGCGTCGCTGGTGCGGCCGAAGGTGGTGATCATCCGCGCGGCGTCCGCGTCCAGCGGGGCGTCCTCGGCGTCCGCGATCCGCGCGTACGCGCCCGGCGACCGCCGCACCGTCTGCGCGGCGTTGTTGATCAGGATGTCCAGCGGGCCCTGGGCGGCGACGTGGTCCGCCAGCGACACGACCTGCGCCGGGTCGCGCAGGTCGATGCCGACGACGTGCAGCCGGTCGATCCAGTCGGCCGAGTCGTCCATCGCGCTGAACCGGCGGACCGCGTCCTTGGGGAACCGGGTGGTGATCGTCAGGTCGGCGCCGTCGCGGAGCAGTCGCAGCGCGATGTACATGCCGATCTTCGCGCGGCCGCCGGTGAGCAGCGCGCGGCGGCCCGTGAGGTCGGTGCGGGCGTCGCGCTTGGCGTGGTGCAGCGCCGCGCAGTCGGGGCAGAGCTGGTGGTAGAAGGCGTCGACGACCGTGTAGTCCTGCTTGCAGACGTAGCAGGCGCGCGGGCGGATGAGCGTCCCCGCGATGGCGCCGGTCGCCGACGAGGTGATCTGGATGCCGGCGGTCTCGTCGTCGATGCGGCCGGGGCTGCCGGTCGCGGTGGCGGCGACGACCGCGGCGTCGGCCTCGGCGACCAGCCGGCGCTTCTCCCCGCGGCGGTGCTTCTTCGCGGCCTTGAACATCGCGGACGCGGCGCGGCGGGCGGCGGCGTGCTGCGGGTGCGTCTGCGGCAGGGCGGCGACCTGGTCGGCGACGCGCAGGAAGGTGGCGAACTCGGCGGGGTCGACGCCGGGCACGTCGGCCGCCGCGACGAGGTCGAGGTCCTCGTCGGCGGGCCCGTCCGGGTGCTGCGCGGGCGTGGTCGTCTGCGCGCTCATGCGCCGTCCGTCCTGGGGTGGGGAGAAGGCGCCGCGGTCGCGCGGGGCCCGGAGGATCCTACGGCGCGGACCGCCGCGAGCCCACGGTGCGTCTGGTCACACCGCCGTCGGATCAGCCCTGGCGCTCGCGACTCCGCCGACCCCGCCGCCCGCGCCTGTCGCCCGCGAGCCGCGCCCGGCGCTCCTCCTCGCGCTTCGAGTACGTGGCCGCGCGGATCGCGTCGTCCGACTCGAGCCCCGACCCGAGGCCGCCGCCGACGGTGGCCGCGGAGGCCACGAACCAGGACAGCAGGAACAGGTCTCCGTACCCCAGCGTGGTGCCGAGGTAGCCGCCCATCACGGCGGGGTCGAGGACGAACAGCGCCCAGGCCAGGTTGACCACGTAGAGCATGAGGTAGCACACGACCACCCCGATGACGAGGGTCACCAGCGTCGAGGTGTTGTAGAGGCGGGACCGCTCGCGGGCCTCCGGGGAGGAGTCCTCCGGCCGGTCCCACAGCTGCCCGTCGACCACGAGCCACCCGACGACGAGCGCCACGGAGGCGACCGTCGCCACCGCGAGGCGCCACGTCGACAGGGACCCGGCGAGGAGCCACACCGTGGAGTTGATCGTGGCGACGGCACCGGTCGCGAGCGCCGCGACGAGCGCGGACTTCAGGCCGGGCACGAGCAGCCACGGCCGGTTGGCGAGCACCATGCCCACGAGGAGCCGCCCGCGGCCCCGGACGCGCGGCAGGGGCACCCGCTCGTCGTCGGACGAGGTGGCGTCCGCCATGCCGCCGACGAGCTCCCGGACCGCGTGCCGGGCGCGCGCGTGCATCCGGAGGCCGCCGAGGGCGGGCAGCGACAGGACCGCCGCCCGGCCGCCCGGGTCCACCTTGGTCAGCAGGTACCGGCCGTCGTCGTCGCGCAGCGGCAGCTCGGTGAGGCCGACCACGAGGTCCCAGCCGTGCCGGCTCGCGTGCTCGGCCAGCCGGTCGATCGCGGTGCCGACCTCCTCGGAGCCCACGGTGAACGGCTCGCTCACCACGTCGACGTCCCAGCTCGCGCGGTCCGGTCCGCGCGGCGGGTCGAGGTCGCCCATCTGCTGGGCGATCTCGGTGGGTGACGCGGGATCGGCCACCAGGCCGACGCGGATCGGGTCCACCCGCGTCAACGTATCCGCGGGTCGCCCGGGCGGCGACCGCTCAGGCCGGGTCGGACGACCCCGCGAGGGTGCGCAGGACGGTCGCGTGCCGGACCAGGAACGCCCGCTCGTCGAGCTTCTTGCGCCGCAACCAGCCGGTGACCTCGTCGTTGTGCTTGCTCGCGTTGCAGGACGCGCACGCCGGCACGACGTTCTCGAGCGTGTAGCGGCCCCCTCGGGAGATCGGCAGGACGCAGTCGCGCTGCAGCGCCGGGCCGGGGGCCCCGCAGTACGCGCACGCGCCGCCCCACGCGGCGACGAGGTCCGCCCAGTCGGTCGCGGTCAGGTCGTTGTCGGCGAGCGCGACCCGGCGCCGGCGGCGCTTCGCGTAGCGCGCGCGGGTCGACGGCGACGCCCCGGACGAGACCTTGCGACGGCGGACCACGCCGCGACGCTACCGCCCCGCCACCCCGGGGCAGTTCGTCCCGCGCGGGCGTCGGGGGGACACTGGGGGCAGCAACCGCCATCACCACGAGGAGTACCACCGTGCCGCAGGGAACCGTCCGCTGGTTCGACACCGAGCGAGGGTTCGGCTTCATCGCGCTCGGCGACGACGCCGAGGACCTGTTCGTCCACGCGTCCGAGATCGTCGGCCAGGAGGGTCCGACGTCGCTGCGCGAGGGGCAGTCCGTCGAGTTCGAGGTCGGCGAGGGCGACCGCGGCCCGCAGGCGCGCCAGGTCCGCGTCACGGGCGACGTGCCGGCGGACGCCGCGCTCGGCGTGCTCGGCACCGTCAACTGGTACGAGCCGGCCAAGGGCTACGGCTTCCTCACCCGCGAGGACGGCCAGGAGATCTTCGTGCACAGCTCGGCGGTCGTCGGTGGCGGCGTGCTCACCGACGGCCAGCCGGTCGCGTTCCTGGTCGTCGACGGCGAGAAGGGCCCGCAGGCCGACCACGTGCTGCCGCTCGCGGCCGGCGCCGGCGCGGGCGCGCCCCGGGGCGCCGCGCTGAACGACGGCGCCGACGGCACCGTGACCTGGTACGACGCCGGCAAGGGCTTCGGCTTCATCACCCCCGACTCCGGCGACCAGGACGTCTTCGTCCACGCCCGCACGCTCACCGGCGGGCTGACCGAGCTGGCCGAGGGCGACCGGGTGAGCTACCGCGCCTCGGAGGGCGAGAAGGGCCTGCAGGCCCAGGGCGTGCGCCTGGTCGGCGGCTCCGGGCGCGGCGGGCGCGGCGCGCCGTCCCGCGGCGACCGCCCGTCGCACGGCGGCCAGGACCGCTCGTCCCGCACCCCGCAGCGCGGCGGCCAGGGCGTCGTCGCGCGCTACGACGCGGAGCGCGGCTTCGGGTTCATCGCACCCGACGACGGCGGGCCGGATCTGTTCGTCCACGTGTCGGTCCTCCAGCGCGAGGAGGCGCTCTACGAGGGCGACCGCGTCCGGTACCAGGTGCGGCAGAGCGACCGCGGCCCGCAGGCGGACCGCGTCGAGCTGATCTGACGTCGTGCCCGGCCGGGGCACCGCCGCCCCGGCCGGCCGTTCCGGCATGCTGGCCGCCGTGGACACGTACCTGCGCACCGAGCGCGTGACGCTGCGGCCCTTCGGTCCGGACGAGGCGGACCTGCTGATCGAGCTCGACAGCGACCCCGCGGTGATGCGCTACCTGTCCGGCGGCGAGCCGACCGCGCCTGAGCTGGTCCGCGAGCGCGACCTGCCGAGCGTCCTCGCCGGCTACGACCGGTGGGCCGGGCGGTTCGGGCTGTTCGCCGCCCACGACACGGCCGACGGCGCGTTCCTCGGGTGGTTCTGCCTGCGCCCGGAGCGCGACGGGCCGCTGGACGAGGTCGAGCTCGGCTACCGGCTCCGTCGCGCCGCGTGGGGCCGCGGCTACGCGACGGAGGTGTCCGCCGCGCTGGTCGAGCGCGCGTTCACCGACCTCGGCGTCCGCGTCGTGTGGGGCGCCACGATGGCGCTGAACCACGCGTCCCAGCGCGTCATGGAAAAGGTCGGCATGGCCGTGACGCAGCCGCTGCCGACGCCCGACGACATGCTCGCGGTCGAGGGTGCAGACCTCGGCGGCTACCGGTACGAGATCACCCGGGAGCAGTGGCAGCAGCGTGCTGCCGCCGGCGCCTGACGTCACCCCTGGGGCTCGGGGATCAAGCCTCGCCGAGATCGCAGAAGATGCGGGGTTCGCGCACGTCGAACCCCGCATCTTCTGCAATCTCGGCGCCGGCGTGCCCGAGGTGGGGCGCGGGGCAGGGGGAGGGGCGGGTGTGGGGCGGGTGTGGGGCGGGCAGGGGCGGGGCAGGGGAGGGGTAAGGGCCGGGAACATTCCGCGCGGGCGAGGAGTTGAGCCAAGCAGACTCAAGTTCGCAGCCGCGGAGTTGCACCGCGACCGACCGCGGCGCAGACTTGAGCGCAGCAGGCTCAAGGCGCCACCGCCCCGGCTCGGGACGGCCGCAGCGCCCGACCACGCAGCACGAACGAAGGAGCACAGACATGGCACGAGCAGTCGGCATCGACCTGGGCACCACGAACTCCGTGGTCGCCGTCCTCGAGGGCGGGGAGCCCACCGTCATCGCCAACGCGGAGGGCTCGCGGACGACCCCGTCGGTCGTCGCGTTCTCCAAGACCGGCGAGGTGCTCGTCGGCGAGGTGGCCAAGCGCCAGGCCGTCACCAACGTCGACCGCACGATCTCGTCCGTCAAGCGCCACATGGGCACGGACTGGTCCGTCGAGATCGACGACAAGAAGTACACCGCGCAGGAGATCTCGGCCCGCGTGCTCGGCAAGCTGAAGCGCGACGCCGAGGAGTACCTGGGCGAGCCCGTCACCGACGCGGTCATCACCGTCCCGGCGTACTTCAACGACGCCGAGCGCCAGGCGACCAAGGACGCCGGCCAGGTGGCCGGCCTCAACGTCCTGCGCATCGTGAACGAGCCGACCGCGGCCGCCCTCGCCTACGGGCTGGAGCGCGGCAAGGAGGACGAGCTCATCCTCGTCTTCGACCTCGGCGGCGGCACGTTCGACGTCTCCCTGCTCGAGGTGGGCAAGGACGACGACTTCTCGACCATCGAGGTCCGCGCGACCTCCGGCGACAACCGCCTCGGCGGCGACGACTGGGACAACCGGATCGTCGAGTGGCTGGTCGGCCAGGTGAAGAACTCCACCGGCGTCGACCTCTCGAAGGACAAGATCGCCCTGCAGCGGCTGCGCGAGGCGGCGGAGCAGGCCAAGAAGGAGCTGTCGTCCGCGACCAGCACCAACATCAGCCTGCAGTACCTCTCGATGTCCGAGAACGGCCCGATCCACCTGGACGAGAAGCTCACCCGGGCGCAGTTCCAGCAGATGACGGCCGACCTGCTCGAGCGGACCAAGGCGCCGTTCAACGCGGTCATCCGCGACGCGGGCATCAAGCTGGCCGACATCGACCACGTGGTGCTCGTCGGCGGCTCGACCCGCATGCCGGCCGTGGCCGACGTCGTGCGCGAGCTGACCGGCGGCAAGGAGCCGAACAAGGGCGTCAACCCGGACGAGGTCGTGGCCGTGGGTGCCGCGCTCCAGGCCGGTGTCATCAAGGGCGACCGCAAGGACGTCCTGCTGATCGACGTGACCCCGCTGTCCCTGGGCATCGAGACCAAGGGCGGCGTGATGACCAAGCTCATCGAGCGCAACACGGCCATCCCGACCAAGCGCAGCGAGATCTTCTCGACGGCCGAGGACAACCAGCCGTCGGTGCTGATCCAGGTGTTCCAGGGCGAGCGCGAGTTCGCGCGGGACAACAAGCCGCTGGGCACGTTCGAGCTGACCGGCATCGCGCCGGCCCCGCGCGGCGTCCCGCAGATCGAGGTCACCTTCGACATCGACGCGAACGGCATCGTGCACGTGTCCGCCAAGGACCGCGGCACGGGCAAGGAGCAGTCGATGACGATCTCCGGCGGCTCCGGCCTGCCGAAGGACGAGATCGACCGCATGGTCAAGGAGGCCGAGGCGCACGCCGCCGAGGACAAGAAGCGTCGCGAGGAGGCGGAGACCCGCAACTCCGCCGAGCAGCTGGTCTACTCCACGGAGAAGCTGCTCACCGACAACGACGACAAGCTGTCCGACGACGTGAAGTCCGAGGTCCGCTCTGCCGTCGACGACCTGAAGAAGGCGCTCGAGGGCGAGGACCTGGCCGAGGTCACCGCGAAGCAGACCGCGCTGGTCACCGCGTCGCAGAAGATCGGCGAGGCGCTGTACTCGGCGAACCAGCAGCCCGAGGGCGCCCCGGCCGGCGAGCAGCCCGCCGCGGACGCGTCGTCCGCGCAGGACGACGACGTGGTGGACGCCGAGATCGTCGACGACGAGGGCGACAAGAAGTGACCGACCAGCCGAACCCGCAGGGGCGCGATCCCGAGGAGGAGGCCCCGCGCGTGACCGACAAGCGGCGCATCGACCCGGAGACGGGGCAGCTGCGCGAGCCGACCGCCGAGGAGCAGGTCCTGGCCGAGGCCGAGGCGGCGGCGACCGCCGCCGAGGAGGCCGTGGTGCTGGAGGGCCTGGTCGAGGCGCAGAAGCTCGCCGCCGAGCGGCTCGACGAGCTGCAGAGGCGGAACGCCGACTACTTCAACCTCGAGCAGCAGTACTCCGCGTACGTGAAGCGGTCCAAGTCCGAGGCGGTCACCGCCCGGGACCAGGGCGTCGCGTCCGTCGCCGAGGCGCTCATCAGCGTCCTCGACGACATCGAGCTGGCCCGCCAGCACGGCGACCTGGTCGGCCCGTTCGCGTCGATCGCGGAGAAGCTCGAGGGCACCCTGGGGCGGTTCGGCATCGAGCGCTACGGCGCCGCCGGCGAGCCGTTCGACCCGCAGGTGCACGAGGCGCTCATGCACGGGCACTCGGCCGACGTCACGGAGCCGACGGTGCAGCAGGTGCTGCAGCCCGGCTACCGCATGGGCGAGCGCGTGATCCGCGCCGCCCGGGTGGCGGTCGTCGACCCGGAGGCGTGACGGGCATCATCAGGACCCACCGGCAGGGGCCGCGTCGTCACGGCGCGGCCCCGGCCGTGGGGTCCACCCCGGTCCGGGGCCGGACGCGGGCCCCGGGGAACCGGACGAGAGAGCGGAAGGAGGCGTCGTGAGCGGTCAGGACTGGCTGGAGAAGGACTTCTACGCCGTGCTCGGCGTCGCCAAGGACGCGGACGCGGCCACGATCAAGAAGGCGTACCGCAAGCTCGCCCGCACCATGCACCCCGACCACAACCCGGGGGACGCGGCGGCCGAGGCGAAGTTCAAGGAGGTCGGCGAGGCCTACGCGGTGCTCTCCGACCCCGAGCAGCGGCAGCAGTACGACCAGCTCCGGGCGATGGCCGGCGGCGCGCGGTTCCGCGCGGGCGCGGGCGGCCCGGGTGGTGCCGGCGGCGCGAACGGCGGCTTCGAGGACCTGTTCGGCGGGGTGTTCGGCGGCGGCGCCGGCGGCACCCGCGTGCGGTTCCCGCAGGGCGCGGGCGGCGGTACCGCGGGCGGCAACGGCGGGTTCGAGGACCTGCTGGGCGGCCTGTTCGGCGGGGGCGGCGGCTTCGGCCAGGGCCGCACCGCCCGGCGCGGCGCCGACCTGGCGGCCGTGACCACGCTGCCGTTCCGGCAGGCGGTCGAGGGCTCGACCGTCGCGCTCGGCGTCGAGGGGCGGACCGTCAAGGCCCGCATCCCCGCCGGCGTCCGGGACGGCCAGAAGATCCGGCTGCGCGGCAAGGGCCGCCCCGGGGAGAACGGCGCGCCCGCGGGCGACCTCGAGGTCACCGTGCGCGTGACGCCGCACCCGGTGTTCGCGCTGGACGGCAACAACCTACGGGTGACCCTGCCGGTCGCCTTCGACGAGGCCGCGCTGGGCGCCGAGGTGCCCGTGCCGACCCTCGACGGCGGGCAGGTGCGCCTGAAGATCCCGGCGGGTACCCCGTCGGGCCGGACGCTCCGGGTCAAGGGCCGCGGCGTCACCACGGCGAGCGGCACCGGGGACCTCCTGGTCACGGTGCAGGTCGTCGTCCCGCAGCGGCTCAGCGCCGCCGCGAAGGAGGCCGTGCAGGCGTTCGGCATCGCGACGTCCGGCGAGGACCCGCGCGCCGACCTGCTGGCGCGGGCCAAGGACTGACGGGCCGGCGCGCTCGGGGCACCGCCCCGCGCGCGCCGACCGACCGACCGACCGGAGGAGGTGGCGGGGATGGTCTCGGAGGACGCGCAGGTGTACGTGATCTCGGTCGCCGCCGAGCTCGCGGGCATGCACCCGCAGACCCTGCGGCAGTACGACCGGCTCGGGCTGGTGCAGCCCGGCCGCACCCGCGGGCGCGGCCGCCGGTACTCGCTGCGCGACATCGCGACGCTGCGCGAGGTGCAGCGCCTCTCCCAGGAGGAGGGCGTGAACCTCGCCGGCATCAAGCGGATCCTCGAGCTCGAGTCCGAGGTCGAGCGGCTGCGCCGCCAGGTGGAGTACCTGCGCGCGTTCGCGGAGCCCGGGCGGCGCGTGTTCACGGCGCACCCGTCCGGCGACGTCGTGGCGATGGGCCGCGGCCAGCGCCGGCGCGGGGCCGCGGACGGCGGGGCGCCCTCGGAGGATCCGCGGGCCGTGGGCGCGCGCGGGGCGATCGTGCTCTGGCGGCCGGGTGCGCGCTGAGCGCCGGGTGCGCGGTGGGCGCTGGGTGCGCGCCGAGCGCCGGGCTGGTGCCGGGCTGCCCGCGGCGGCGCTGGCCCGTGCGGCGCTCGCGATGGCCCTCACGCTGACCGCCGCGGCGTGCGCGCCCGACCCGCCCGGCGGGCGCGACGGACGGGCGGCCGAGGTCCCCGCACCGACACCGACCGGGGCTCCCACCGCCGCCGCGCCCGCCGACCTCACCGCCGCCGTCGAGGCCGACCTCGCGGCGCTCGAGCGGTCGACCGGCCGCCGGGTCGGCGTGTACGCCCACGACACCGGCACCGGCGACACGGTGGCGTACCGGGCCGACGAGCGGTTCGGCTACGCGTCGACGCTCAAGGCGCTGGCCGCCGGCGAGGTGCTGGCGGGGCAGCCGGCGTCGGTGCTCGACCGGCCGCTGACCGTGACCGCCGAGGACGTCGCGGACGTGGGCCACGCCCCGGTCACCGCCGGCGCGGCGGGCACGGACCTCACGATCGGCGCGCTCGGCGCGGCGGCGGTCACCGACAGCGACAACGGCGCGCTCAACGTGCTGCTCCGGCACCTGGGCGGGCCCGCCGCCCTGCAGGCGGCGCTCGCGGCGCGCGGCGACACCACGACCCGGGTCGACGCGGCCGAGCCGGAGCTGAACCGGTTCACGCCCGGCGACCCGGCCCGGACCTCCACCCCGCGCGCCCTAGCCGACGGGCTGGCGACCTACGCCGTCGGCGACGCCCTCGACCCCGCGGTGCGCGAGGCGTACGTCGGCTGGCTCACCGCCAGCACGACGGGCCTCGACGCGATCCGCGCGGGGACGCCGGACGGCTGGGTGGTCGGCGACAAGACCGGCACCGCCGGCCGGTACGGCTCCCGCAACGACGTCGCGGTCCTCTGGCCGCCCGGGCGCGCCCCGCTCGTGCTGGCGGTGCTGACCGACCACCCGGACGAGGCCGCCGAGCCGGACGACGCGGTGCTGGCGGCGGCGGCCCGGACGGTGCTCGCCGCCTACTCCGGCTGACCCGCACCCGCCCCCAGCAGGGACCGGGTGACGCGCTGCGTGTCGTCCGTGAGCTCGGCGACCGCCGCGCCGAGGGCGGCGTCGTCCACGGTGCGGTCCTCCTCGGCGGCGAGCAGCACGGCCCGCCGGATCACCTCCTTGACGAACGACGCGGTCACGCCGGCCGTGGCCCCGGCCGCGTCGCCCAGCGCCCCGGGCGTGAGCGGCAGCCCGTCGGCGTAGAGGCGGAACAGCCGCAGCCGGGCCTCGTCGTCGGGCAGCGGGATCTCCACCGCGAGGTCCACCCGGCCCGGACGCTGCGCCAGCGCCCGCTCCAGCAGGTCGGCGCGGTTGGTGGTGAGCAGGAACGCGACGTCGGCGTCCCCGCCGAGGCCGTCCATCGCGTCGAGCACCTCGAACAGCAGCGGCTGCGGACCGGCGTGCAGCGACCGGTCCTCGGAGATGAGGTCGACGTCCTCCAGCACGACGACGGCCGGCTGCAGCGCGTGCGCGGTCTCGGTCGCGAGCCGCACCAGGCCCAGCGACTGGCCCGCCAGCACGATGGCCGTGGTCCCCGCGTCAGCCCCGAGGAGGTGCCTGACCGTGTGGGTCTTGCCCGTCCCGGGCGGCCCGTAGAGCAGGACGCCGCGCTTGAGGTGCTGGCCGGCGGCCCGCAGGCGGTCGCGGTGCCGGGCGACCCCGAGCACCTGCCGCTCGACCCGCTCCAGGGTGCCCTCGGGCAGCACGACGTCCTCGGCCGGGACCCGCACCCGCGGCAGGAACGTGACCCCGCCCGCCGACTGGCCGTACGGGCTGGGCGTGAAGCTCACCACCTGGCCGCGCAGCACCGAGTGGCTCAGCATCGCCTCCCGGACCGCGGCCAGCGCGGCCGCCGCCGCGTCCTCGTCGGGCGACATCGCCTCGAGCTTCGCCTCCTGCCCCTGCTGGGGCGCGGCCGCCCGCTGCAGCAGGGCGACCGGGGCGCCCCCGAACCGGAACAGGTGCACGCCGAACGCGACGACCCGGCGGTCGGCGTCGGGTCCGACGGGCACGCGGACGTAGTCGACGGCGCCGACGGGGAACTGCGCCCACGCGCCGGAGTGCTCGACGATCTCGGAGAACGACGAGTGCCGGCGCTGCTCGCCGCCGCCGACCCCGACGAGCCGCCCGCCACCGGCCGCGCCGACCACGACCTCGAGCGCCACGTCGGCGTCGACCGCGCGGAGCGCCCCGACCTCTTCCGTCAGGACGGCCAGCCCGCGCGGGTCGGTGCCGAGGTGCTCGCGGAGCACCTCGGCGATCGGCGTGGCGTCGCCGGACCGCCGGCGCTGCGCGCGGTCGTTGACCCGCTCGATCAGCGTGCCGACGGCGTCGAGGAACGCGTCGGTGCGGGCGGGGTCCGGGTCGGGGGCCACGACCCCCGGGGTTCCGTCGGTCATGGCCCGACGCTAGCCACCCGACCGGCCCGCGCGCGGCCGTTTT
This sequence comes from Cellulomonas sp. EB106-03-03-XG116, assembly GCF_058792015.1. Lineage (NCBI taxonomy): Bacteria > Bacillati > Actinomycetota > Actinomycetes > Micrococcales > Cellulomonadaceae > Cellulomonas > Cellulomonas sp. EB106-03-03-XG116. The sequence goes on along the minus strand of NZ_JBYTEP010000027.1, from coordinate 1,865 downwards.
CCTCGGCTCACGCCGCCGGGGCCGCGACCTCCTCGTGGACCAGCGCGGAGATCCGGCGCTTCAGGGCGTTGAACTCCGCGGAGGTCACGTCCCGGTCGCCCGCGAGGTCGATCGGGACGATCTGCTTCACGTGGCCCGGGACCCCGTGCGACGCGCCGCCCGCCATCACCACGACGCGGTCGGCGAGGAACACGGCCTCCTCGATGGAGTGCGTGACGAACAGGACGGTCGTGCCGGTCTCCCGGTGGATCCGGGACAGCTCGCCCTGCAGCGTCGACCGGGTGAGGGCGTCAAGGGCCCCGAACGGCTCGTCCATCAGCAGCAGGGACGGGTCGTTGGCGAGCACCCGGGCGATGGCGACGCGCTGCTGCATGCCGCCGGACAGCTCGCTCGGGTACTTGTCCGCGAACCGGGTCAGCCCGACGGCCCCGAGGAACCGGTCGGTGCGCTCGGTGACGACGGAGCGCTGCAGCCGGGCCTGCTTCGGGCCGTAGGCGATGTTCTCCCGGACGGACAGCCACGGGAACAGGCCGTAGTCCTGGAACACGACGCCGCGCTCGGGGTCCGGTCCGGTGACCGGCGCACCGGCGACCGCGACAGTGCCGGACGTCGCGTCCTCGAAGCCGGCGAGGATCCGCAGCAGCGTGCTCTTCCCGCAGCCCGAGGCGCCGACGACGCAGACGAACTCGCCGGCCGGGACGTCGAGGTCGACGTCGGCCATCGCGGCCACGGAGGCGCCGGACCGGGTGGGGTACTGCTTGCCGAGGCCGGCGACGCGGACGTCGGCGGGCTGGCGGGGGCGGACGGTGCCGATGCGGGGCATGGTCGTCTCCTGTCGGGTCGGGCGGGGCGCGTCAGGTCAGGGTGGGGCGGCCGCGGGTCGCGAGCGCGAGGAGGCCGGTGAGCAGGCGGTCGGCCACGAAGCCGCACAGGCCGATGACGACCATCCCGGCGACGATGAGGTCGGTCTTCGACTGGTCGCGGGCCTGCGTGATCATGGCGCCGAGCCCGGTGTTGATGCCGACGGTCTCGCCGACCACGAGGATCACCCACGCCAGGCCAAGCGCCACGCGCAGCCCGCTGGCGATCGACCGCATCGAGGCGGGCAGCACCACCTTGTAGAGCACCTGGGCCTTCTTCGTGCCGAGCATCGCGGCCGCCTCCAGGAGCCGCACCGGCACCTGGCGCACGCCGGCGATCGTGTTGAGCAGCACCGGGAAGAACGCCGCGAGGAACACCAGGAAGATCGCGGAGCCGTCGCCGTACCCGATGATCAGCAGCGTCAGCGGCGCCCACGCGGTGACCGGGATCGGCCGGGCCAGGTTGACCGTCGGCTCCAGCATCCGGAACGCGAGCGAGAACCGGCCCATCACGACGCCGAGCGGCACCGCCAGGGCGACCGCCAGGGCGAAGCCGGCGAGCACGCGCTGCGTCGAGGCCCACAGGTGGGCGAGCAGGGTGCCGCTGAACGCGTCGTCCACGATGCCCCCGACCGCCAGGTCGACCAGCCGGCGGCCGACCTCCAGCGGGGTGGGCAGGAAGCCCATCTTGATGCCGAACGGCAGCTCCCACGCCTGCTGCACGCCGACGGTCCACAGGACCAGGACGAGCGCGGGCACGGGGAGCGCGAGCAGGAGCGGGCCGACGCGGGGGCGGCGGCGGGCGGCGCGGGCGGGGCGCTCGGGCGCCGGGGCGGCGGGAGCGGGGGCCTGCGCGGCCCGGGCGGGCGCAGCGGCGGTCGCCGGGGCGGCCGGGGTGGCCTCGGTGCTGGTCATGGGGTCTCCCTCGCGGGCGGGGGGGGGGGGGGGGGGGGGGGGGGGGGGGGGGGGGGGGGGGGGGGGGGGGGGGGGGGGGGGGGGGGGGGG
>NZ_JBYTEP010000026.1:0-56365 GCF_058792015.1 Cellulomonas sp. EB106-03-03-XG116 | reverse complement strand
CAAAGAACAGACGCGCATCCCCCGTCCACCCGTTGCAGGGCGTCCGGCCGGAGGCTCGGTTCCAATCTACCAGAGTTCCTGGCCCGCTTTCCGCGCCTTCCGGCGTTTCTTCGCGTTCCTGAACCCTACCAGAGGTTCTTTCCCGTCTTCACCGTCCGTTTACCGGGCGTTTCCGACGTTCCGAAACCCTACCAGGCTTTCCGACCCGCTTTGTCCGCGGCATTTCGCGGAGCAGGTCAGCAGTCCCGGTCCGGCGCGACCGAGGAGGCGCCGAAGCGCCTGGAGGTCGTGCCGGGGGTTCGTCGTCCCGCGGGACCAGCCATCGAGGTGACCCTCGGTGTCCGTTCCTCCCTGCCGGGCGACGAGGAGATACCTTACGCACGCCGTCCGACCCTCGTCAAACCGGCGGCGCGGGCGCTCCCCGCACCCCGTCCCACCTGGGCTTTCGCCTCCCGGCGGCCAGGGTGACCCCTGTCGGGAGCACCGGGACCTCGGTCCCAGCACCCTCGCGCTCGTCCCACTGTGACCCACGTCCCGGGACGGCGCAACCCCGCCGGATGCCGGCCCTGTCCGGACCTCCCGCCCCGGCGGCACCGGCGCGCAGCCGCCCGCGCCGCCCCGCCGCACGTGCGAGAGGGGCGGCCCGCACCCGGCGGACCGCCCCTCGTCGTCGGCGACCGCCGACCTGCGCCCGCGCGGCGCCCGGCACCGCGCCGGGCGGGGTCAGGCGCCGGCCACCCGCGCCACGGCGAGCGTCCGCTTCCCGCGCCGCAGCACCAGGTACTCCCCGTGCAGCAGGTCGCCGGCCTCGACGACCGCGGCCTCGTCGGTGATCTTCCGGTTGTTGACGTTCGCCCCGCCCTCGGCGATCGCCCGCCGGGCCGCGCCCTTGCTGGCGACCAGCCCGGTGGCGGCGAGCACGTCGACCAGCGGGTCGCCGACCGCGACGTCCGCCGACGGCAGCTCGGCCACCGCGGCGGCCAGCGTCGGGGCGTCGAGCTCGGCCAGGTCGCCGCCGCCGAACAGCGCGCGGCTCGCGGCGATGACCTTCTCGGTCGCGTCCACCCCGTGCACGAGCGACGTCACGTCGTAGGCCAGGGCGCGCTGCGCCTCCCGGGCGGCCGGGCGCGTGGCCACCGCCTCCTCGAGCTCGGCGATCTGCTCGCGGGTGCGGAACGTGAAGACCTTGAGGTAGCCGATCACCTCGGCGTCGTCCTGGTTGAGCCAGAACTGGTAGAAGGCGTACGGGCTCATCATCTCGGGGTCGAGCCAGATGGCCCCGCCCTCGGACTTGCCGAACTTGGTGCCGTCGGCCTTGGTGATGAGCGGCGTGGTGAGCGCGTGCACCGACGCGTGCTCGGCCTTGCGGATGAGCTCGACGCCGGACAGCAGGTTGCCCCACTGGTCGTTGCCGCCGGTCTGCAGCGTGCACCCGTGCCGGCGGTGCAGCTCGAGGTAGTCCATGCCCTGCAGGATCTGGTAGCTGAACTCGGTGAACGAGATGCCCTCGTCGGACGCGAGCCGCCGGGCGACGGTGTCCTTGGCGAGCATCGTGCCGAGCCGGTAGTGCTTGCCGATCTCCCGCAGGAAGTCGATCGCGGTGAGCTCGCCCGTCCAGTCGAGGTTGTTCACCATGCGCGCGGGGTTGTCCCCGTCGAAGTCGAGGAACCGGCTGATCTGGGACTGCAGGCGCTGCACCCACTCGGCGACGGTGTCCTTGGTGTTGAGCACCCGCTCCCCCGACATCCGCGGGTCGCCGATGAGGCCGGTGGCGCCGCCGACCAGGGCGAGCGGGTGGTGGCCGGCGAGCTGCAGGTGCCGCATGAGCACCAGCTGCACGAGGTGGCCGTGGTGCAGCGAGGGCGCGGTCGGGTCGAACCCGGCGTAGAAGGTCACCGGGCCGGCGTCGAACGCCTCGCGCAGGGCGTCGAGGTCGGTGGTCTGGGCGACGAGGCCGCGCCAGGCGAGCTCGTCCAGGAGGTGGGTCACGTCGTGCTCCTTGCATCGCGCGGCCGCGGGGCCGCACCGTCGGCGGAAGAGGTCATGCCGGCGTCGTCCCGCGCTGCGGGCTGCTTCCCGACGCCGGCCGGCGATACGCGGGCCGGAAGGCGGACACCGTGGGCTCGCCGGCGAGCCAGAACCGCCAGGGGTACCGGGCGGCGTCGCCGCCGGGTCCCGAGACGCCGACCCGCGGGCCGGTGGCGTGCGCGCCCACGACCGCGTCGGGGTCGCGGTGCACCACGATCCGCCCCCCGGGCTCCGTCAGGTCGGCCCCGTAGTCCGCGAGGTCGAGCCCGAGCGCGACCGCGAGCCGTGCCGGGCCGCGCGCGATCTGCCGGTCGGAGTCGACGACGCCGGAGCGCAGGCGGCGGCCGCGGGCGAGCTCCACGCCGTCGACGACCTCGCCCGCGCGCAGCAGCACGGCCGAGGCGGCGCCGGCGGGGCCGGTCACGACGTTGACGCAGTGGTGCAGGCCGAGGTGCCGGTACACGTACAGCCGGCCGGGCTCGCCGAACATCACGGCGTTGCGCGCCGTGCGGCCGCGGAAGGCGTGCGAACCGGGGTCGGCCTCCCCCGCGTACGCCTCGACCTCGGTGATCCGGAGGGTCACGTCGCCCTCGTCGGACCGGACGGTGACGTGCGCGCCGAGCAGGTCGGGGGCGACGGTGAGCACCGGCCGCCCGAACCAGGTCCGCGCGGGCACGACGCCCGGGACGCCGCCGGGCAGCTCGGGCCCGGGCCCCGGCAGCGACGCGGCGGGCACCGGCTCGCCGGCGGGCGTCGCGGCGCGCGCGTCGTCCGCCCCGCTCCCCTCGACCGCCCGGCTCACCGGGCCATCCTGCCCCATGCGTCGACCCGCACGTCGGCGCGTCCGCGCGTGCCCTCCCGCGCGTAGTGCGCCGCCTCGTCGCGCATCCACCGCTCCCAGTGCGGCAGCGCGTCCGCGCCGTCGCGCTCCAGGCCGCGCGCCAGCCGGGTCGCGTCGTCGGCCTCGACCCACACCAGCAGCGACAGGTCGGGGGCGCCCGCGAGCCGGCCCGAGCCGCAGCCCTCCAGCACCAGCACGTCCGGGACCGGCACGTCGACCCAGCCGTCGAACCGCCCCGCGTGCCAGTCGTACCGCTGGAACCGGCCGGGCAGGCCGCGGCGCAGCGGCTCGAGCACCTGGGCCGCGAGCCGCGGCCACAGGTCGCCGTCGAGCCCGGACCAACCGGCGTACAGGTCGTCCATGTGCACGACCTGCGCGCGCACCCCCGCCTCGGTGCACCGGCGCGCGATCCCCCCGGCCAGGGTGGTCTTGCCGGACCCGGCGGGGCCGTCGACGGCGACCGCCCGCACGGGCCCGAGCCGCGGGCCCCGGGACAGCAGCAGGGGCACGAGCACGCCCGCGGCGTCCTCGTGCCCCTGCTGCTCGCGCGTCAGGTCCACGCGGCGATCGTGCCAGACCTCACGACGCGGCGGCGCGCAGCTCCGCGGCCCGGGCGCGCGCCCGGTCGAGCTGCTCCGCCACCCGCACCGGCGCCGTCCCGCCGTGCGCCGACCGCGAGGCGACCGACCCCTCGACGCTCAGCACCGACCGCACCTCGGGGGTGAGCGCCGGGTGGATCGCGGTGAGCTCGTCGTCCGTCAGCTCCCAGAGCTCCACAGCCGGCTCGTGCTGCTCGCAGGCCCGGACGCACGCGCCCGCGACCTCGTGCGCCACCCGGAACGGCACGCCCTCGCGGACCAGCCACTCGGCGATGTCGGTCGCGAGCGAGAACCCCTGCGGCGCGAGCGACGCCATCCGCTCCGTGTCGAACCGCAGCGTCGCGACCATGCCCGCGAAGGCCGGCAGCAGGACGGTGAGGGTGTCGACCTGGTCGAACACCGGCTCCTTGTCCTCCTGCAGGTCGCGGTTGTACGCGAGCGGCAGGCCCTTGAGCGTGGTGAGCAGCCCCGTCAGGTCACCGACCAGCCGCCCGGCCTTGCCGCGCGCGAGCTCGGCGACGTCGGGGTTCTTCTTCTGCGGCATGATGCTCGACCCGGTCGAGTAGGCGTCGTCCAGCCGGACGAACCCGAACTCGACGGTCGACCAGAGGATGATCTCCTCGGCCAGCCGGGACAGGTCGACGCCGAGCATCGCGGACACCCAGGCGAACTCCGCGACGACGTCGCGGGACGCGGTGCCGTCGATCGAGTTCTCCACGGGGCCGTCGAAGCCGAGGTCGGCCGCGACGGCCGCCGGGTCCAGGCCCAGCGACGACCCGGCCAGCGCGCCCGAGCCGTACGGGGACACCGCGGCGCGGCGGTCCCAGTCGGCGTACCGCTCGACGTCGCGCAGCAGCGGCCACGCGTGCGCCAGCAGGTGGTGCGCGAGCAGGACGGGCTGCGCGTGCTGCAGGTGCGTGCGCCCGGGCATGATCGCGTCGCCCGCGGCCTCCGCCTGCGCCACCAGGGCGTCGACGACGTCGAGCGTCAGCCCCACCACCTCGCGCGCGGAGTCGCGCAGGTACATCCGCACCAGCGTCGCGATCTGGTCGTTCCGGGACCGCCCGGCGCGCAGCCGCCCGCCGAGGTCGGCCCCGGCGCGCTCGATCAGCCCGCGCTCCAGCGCGCCGTGCACGTCCTCGTCCGACTCGGCGGCGACGAACGCCCCCGACGCGACGTCGGCGCGCAGCCGCTCCAGCGCGTCGAGCATGCCCGCGAGGCCCGCGTCGTCCAGCAGCCCCGCCGCGTGCAGCACTCGCGCGTGCGCCTGCGACCCCGCGATGTCCTGCGGCGCCAGCCGCCAGTCGAACTGGGTCGACTTCGACAGGGCGGCGAGCGCGTCCGCGGGGCCGCCGGCGAACCGGCCGCCCCACAGCGCGCCGGCCTGCTCAGGCACCGATGCCGCCCTGCGAGCCGAGGTCCTCGGCGTTGCCGAACTTCACGTCGCGCGCGGCGGCGAGCTTGGACGACAGGCCGTAGATCTCGATGAACCCGCGGGCCGCCGACTGGTCGAACGTGTCGCCCGAGTCGTAGGTCGCGAGGTTGAAGTCGTACAGCGAGGTCTCGGAGCGCCGGCCGGTGACCGTCGCGCGCCCGCCGTGCAGCACCATGCGCACCTCGCCGGAGACGTAGCGCTGGGTGTCGTCGATGAAGGTGTCGAGCGACTTCTTCAGCGGGGAGAACCACTGGCCGTCGTAGACCAGCTCGGTCCAGCGCTGCTCGACCTGGCGCTTGAACCGCGCCTGCTCGCGCTCGACGGTGACGTTCTCGAGCTCCTGGTGCGCCGCGATCAGCGCGATCGCGCCCGGCGCCTCGTAGACCTCGCGGGACTTGATGCCCACGAGGCGGTCCTCGACGATGTCGATCCGGCCGACGCCCTGGGCGCCCGCGCGGCGGTTCATCTCCTGGATGGCCTGCAGCGGGGTCACCGGCACGCCGTCCAGCGCGACCGGGACGCCCTGGGCGAACGTGATGACGACCTCGTCGGCGACCGGCGGGAACGTCGGGTCGTCGGTGTAGGTGTAGACGTCCTTGGTGGGCTCGTTCCAGATGTCCTCGAGGAAGCCGGTCTCGACGGCGCGGCCCCACACGTTCTGGTCGATCGAGAACGGGTTGTGCTTGGTGGTCGCGATCGGCAGCTTCTTCCGCTCGGCGAACTCGATCGCCTTGTCGCGGGTCAGCGCCAGGTCGCGCACCGGCGCGAGGCACTTGAGGTCGGGGGCGAGCGAGGTGATGCCGACCTCGAACCGGACCTGGTCGTTGCCCTTGCCGGTGCAGCCGTGCGCGACGGTGGTGGCGCCGAACTGGCGGGCCGCGCGCACCAGGTGCTTGACGATGACCGGGCGGGACAGCGCGGAGACCAGCGGGTACCGGTCGAGGTACATGCCGTTCGCGCGCAGCGCGGGCATGCAGTACTCGGCGGCGAACTCGTCGCGGGCGTCGGCGACGTAGGCCTCGACGGCGCCGCAGTCGAGGGCGCGCTGGCGGATGACCTCGAGGTCCTCGCCGCCCTGGCCGACGTCGACCGCCACGGCGATCACCTCGGCGCCGGTCGCCTCGGCGATCCAGCCGATGCCCACGGAGGTGTCCAGGCCGCCCGAGTAGGCGAGGACGACGCGCTCAGTCATGTGTCTTCTCTTTCAGGTGTCGTGAGTGGTGCGGAGCAGGTGGGGCGGACCGGCGCGTCAGCCGGTCGTCGCCAGCTCGAGGAACCGCGCGGCGAGCGCGGTGCCCTCGGGACCGTCGGCGCCCTCGCGGGCGATGACGAGGACGGTGTCGTCCCCCGCGATGGTGCCGAGCACGCCCGGGAGCACCGAGTGGTCGATCGCGGAGGCGAGGAACTGGGCGGCCCCGGGCGGGGTCCGCAGGACGACGAGGCTGCCGGAGGCCTCGGCGGTGACGAGCAGCTCGGAGCACAGCCGCGCGAGCCGGGCGGCCAGCGCCTCGGCGTCGACCACGGGGGCCGGCGACCGGTCGCCGCCCTCCCCCGGCACGGCGTACGCGAGCGACCCCGTGGGCGTGCGGATCTTCACCGCGCGCAGCTCGACGAGGTCCCGGGACAGCGTGGCCTGGGTGACGGTGACGCCCTGGTGGGCCAGCAGGTCGGCGAGCTCCGACTGCGAGTGCACGGACTGCCGGGACAGCACGTCGCGGATCAGCGCGTGCCGGGCGGCCTTGGTCGACGGGACCCGGCCGGTGGTGGCGGCGGGCTCGTCGGCCCGGGCGGCCGACGCGGTCACGAGGCACGCTCCAGGAGCCACGCCAGCAGCGCCTTCTGGGCGTGCAGCCGGTTCTCCGCCTCGTCCCAGACGACCGACTGCGGGCCGTCCAGCACCTCGGCGGTGATCTCCTTGCCCCGGTACGCAGGCAGGCAGTGCAGCACGAGGGCGCCCGGCGCGGCGAGCGCGAGGGCCGCGGCGTCGAGCCGGTACGGCACGAACGGCCGCTCGCGCTCGGCGGCCTCGGCCTCCTGCCCCATCGAGACCCAGGTGTCGGTGGCGACGGCGTCCGCGCCGGCGACGGCCGTCGCGAGGTCGTCGGTCACCTGGACCGAGCCGCCGGTCTCCGCGGCGATCGCGGCCGCCGCCGACACCACCTCCGCCGCCGGCAGGTACGCCGCCGGCGTGGCGATCCGCACGTGCATCCCCGCGGTCGCGCCGCCCAGGAGGTACGACTGCGCCATGTTGTTCGACCCGTCGCCGGTGTAGGCGAGCTGGAGCCCGCGCAGCGCCGCGACGCCGCCGCGGTGCTGGGCGATCGTCAGCAGGTCCGCGAGGATCTGGCACGGGTGGAAGTCGTCGGTCAGCGCGTTCACGACCGGGACGCCCGCGTGCGCGGCCATCTCCTCGATCCGGGCCTGCGCGTGCGTGCGCCAGACGACCGCCGCGACCTGCGGGCCGAGCACCCGCGCGGTGTCGGCGATCGACTCCCGGACGCCGATCCGGGCGAGGTTGCCGTCGACCAGCAGCGGGTAGCCGCCGAGCTCCGCGACGCCGGTGGTGAACGACACCTGGGTGCGCAGCGTCGGCTTGTCGAAGATGATCGCGACCGCGCGCGGGCCGTCGAGCGGGCGGCGGGCGAACCGGTCCGCCCGGAGCGCCAGCCCGAGCTCCAGGACCTCGGCCTGCTCGGCGGGCGACAGGTCGTCGTCGCGCAGGAAGTGCCTCACGCCGCGCTCCCCAGGTCGTGCGGGAGCGCCGCGAGGAACTCGGTGAACGTCGCGGCCTGCTCGCGGGTGAGCACGTACGGCGGGGCGAGCCGGATGGTCTGCGGGGTGCACGGGTTGACGATGAACCCGGCGGCCAGGGCGCGCGACGCGACCTCGGCCGCGACCGGCGCGGTGAGCTGCACCGCGATCAGCAGACCCTCGCCGCGCACCTCGGCGACCAGCGGGTGCCCGAGCGCGGCGATCTCCGACCGCCACCAGGCGCCCAGGTCCGTCACGTGCGCCAGCAGCCCGTCGCGCTCGATCACGCCGATGGTCGCCAGCGCCGCCGCCGAGGCCACCGGGTTGCCGCCGAACGTCGTGCCGTGCTGGCCGCGGCCGAGCAGCGTCGCCGCCCGCTCGCCGTACGCGACGACCGCCCCGACCGGGAAGCCGCCGCCCAGGCCCTTGGCCAGCGTGACGACGTCGGGGCGGGTGCCGCCGCCGAGGTGCGGGTGCTGGTGCGCGAGCCAGGTGCCGGTGCGGCCCATGCCGGTCTGCACCTCGTCGAGGATCAGCAGCGCGCCGTGCGCCTCGGTCAGCTCGCGGGCGCGGGCCAGGTACCCGGCCGGCAGCGGAAGGACGCCGGCCTCGCCCTGGATCGGCTCGAGGAACAGCGCGGCGACCGTGTCGCCGGCACCGTCCGCGAACGCGGCCTCCAGCGCCGCGGTGTCGCCGAACGGCAGGAACTCGACCCCGCCGGGCAGCGGCTCGAACGGCTCGCGGTACGCGGCCTTGGAGGTGAGCGCGAGCGCGCCCATCGACCGGCCGTGGAACGCCCCCTCGAGCGCGAGGACCCGCGTCCGGCGCACGCCGCCGGGGCCCTCGCTGTTCCGGCGGGCCATCTTGAACGCCGCCTCGTTGGCCTCGGTGCCGGAGTTCGTGAGGAACACCCGGGAGCCCTCAGGGGCGTCGGCGACGGCGAGCAGCCGCTCGGCCAGCGCGATCTGCGTCGGGCTCGCGAAGAAGTTCGAGATGTGGCCCAGCGTGCCGAGCTGCGCGGAGATCGCCGCGGTCAGCGTCGGGTGCGCGTGACCGAGCGAGTTGACCGCGATGCCGCCGAGCAGGTCGAGGTAGCGGAACCCGTCGGCGTCCCACACGTACGGGCCCTCGCCGCGGACCAGCACGCGCTGCGGGGCGCCGAACGTGTCCATGAGCGCGTGGCCGTAGCGCTCGGTCCAGTGGGCCACGGAGTCGGCCCCGGCCAGCGCGGCGGGGTCCTGCGGCTCCAGGTGCTGCTCGGTCACTCAGCTCACCTCGGGGACGTGGGGGACGGTCGGTGCGACCCGCGGGATCGGGGACGTGAAGGGCGAGGGGCTGGGCTCGTCGTCGGGCAGCACCATCGTGCCGATGCCGTCGGACGTGAAGACCTCGACCAGGATCGAGTGCGCCTGGCGGCCGTCGATGACGTGCGCGCGGCCGACGCCGCCCGTGACCGCCCGCCAGCAGGCCTCCATCTTGGGGCGCATGCCGGAGTCGAGGGACGGCAGCAGGTCGGCGAGCGCGCCGGCCCGGATCCGCCGCGCGAGCGAGGACCGGTCGGGCCAGGACGTGTACAGGCCCTCGACGTCGGTGAGGACGATGAGCTTGCGCGCGCCGAGCGCGACCGCCAGCGCCGCCGCCGCGGTGTCCGCGTTGACGTTGAGCACCTGCGTCGGGTCGTCGATGTCGGGGGCGACCGTCGAGACGACGGGGATGCGCCCCGCGTCGAGCAGGTCGTGCACGGCGCCCGGGTTCACCTCGACGACGTCGCCGACCTGGCCCACGTCCACCTGCTGGCCGTCGACCGTGGCAGTGCGCCGCCGGGCCTGCAGCAGGCCGCCGTCCTCGCCGGACAGGCCGACCGCGTACGGGCCGTGCGCGTTCAGCAGGCCGACGAGCTCGCGGGACACCTGGCCGGTCAGCACCATGCGGACGACGTCCATCGCCTCGGGCGTGGTGACGCGCAGGCCGCCGCGGAACTCCGACTCGATGCCGAGCCGGTCGAGCATCGCGTTGATCTGCGGGCCGCCGCCGTGCACGACGACCGGGCGCAGGCCGACCTGGCGCAGGAACACCATGTCCTCGGCGAACGCGCGCTTGAGGTCCTCGTCGACCATCGCGTTGCCGCCGTACTTGACCACGACGAGCGCGCCGGCGAACCGCTGCAGCCAGGGCAGCGCCTGGATCAGCACCTCGGCCTTCTGGTCGGGGCGCAGGTCGGTCCGCGTGTCGAACGCGTCGTCGTGCGGGGGCGGGGCGTCGAGGCTCATGTGGAGTACGCGCTGTTCTCGTGGACGTAGTCGTGCGTGAGGTCGTTGGTCCAGATGGTCGCGGCGGCGTCGCCGGCGTGCAGGTCGACGTCGACGCGGACCTCGCGGGCGGCGGCCAGGTCGACCAGCTCGCGCGGCTCGCCGACCCCGCCGGCGCGGCACACCTGGACGCCGTTGATCGACACGTCGAGCAGCGCGGCGTCGAAGGGGGCGACGTCCTCCGGCACCGTGCCGACCGCCGCGAGCACGCGGCCCCAGTTCGGGTCGTTGCCGAACACGGCGGCCTTGAACAGGTTCGACCGGGTGACCGCCCGCGCGACGGCGACGGCCGCCTCCTCGGAGGTCGCGCCGGTCACCGTGACCGCGATGTCGTGCGAGGCGCCCTCGGCGTCCGCCACCAGCTGCCGGGCGAGGTCGGCGGAAGCCGCGGCCACGGCGGCGGCGAACGCCTCGGGGTCCGGCGTCACGCCGCTCGCGCCGGAGGCCAGCAGCAGCACGGTGTCGTTGGTCGACATGCAGCCGTCGGAGTCGACCCGGTCGAACGTGGTCCGGGTGGCGGCGCGGAGCGCGGCGTCGGCCTGCTCGGCGGTGACGACGGCGTCGGTGGTGAGCACGACGAGCATGGTCGCGAGGCCCGGCGCCAGCATGCCCGCGCCCTTGGCCATGCCGCCGACGGTCCAGCCGTCGCCGGCGACCGCGGCGGTCTTGCTCACGGTGTCGGTGGTCATGATGGCGGTGGCGGCGTCGGGGCCGCCTTCGGTGCTGAGGGCCGCGGCGGCGGCGTCGGCGCCGGGGAGCAGCAGGTCCATCGGCAGCCGCTCGCCGATCAGGCCGGTCGAGCACACCAGGACGTCCCCGGCGGACGTGCTGAGCACCTCCGCGACGTGCTCGGCGGTGCGGTGGGTGTCGAGGAAGCCGTCGGGGCCGGTGCACGCGTTGGCGCCGCCGGAGTTCAGCACGACCGCGGTGGCGACGCCGTCGGCCACCGCCTGCCGGGACCAGACGACCGGCGCCGCGACGACGCGGTTCGAGGTGAACACCCCCGCGGCGACCTGCAGCGGGCCGTCGTTCACGACGAGGGCGACGTCCGGCTTCCCGGACGGCTTGAGGCCGGCGGTCACGCCCGCGGCGCGGAAGCCGGCGGGCGCGGTCACGCCCGCGCTCTCGATGGCGGCGGTCACGGGGCGACTCCCTCGGTGGTGAGGCCGGTGCGCTCGGGCAGGCCGAGCGCGAGGTTCAGCGACTGCACCGCGGCGCCCGCGGTGCCCTTGACCAGGTTGTCCAGCGCGCAGAGCGCGACGACCTTGCCGGCCGCCTCGTCGACGGTCACCTGGACGAGCGCGGTGTTCGCGCCGGTGGTGACGCCGGTGGTCGGCCACTCCCCCTCGGGCAGCAGCTCGACGAACGGCTCGGCGGCGTAGGCGGTCTCCCAGGCGGCGCGCACGGCGGCGGCGTCGGCGCCGGGCGCCAGCGGCGCGGTCACGGTCGCGAGGATGCCCCGGGACATCGGGACCAGCACCGGGGTGAACGACAGGCCGACCGTCGCGGCGCCGGCGACGCCGAGGTTCTGCTGGATCTCCGGGACGTGCCGGTGCGTGCCGCCGACCGCGTACGGCTGCGCGGACCCGAGCGCCTCGGACGCCAGCAGGTGGGTCTTGAGCGACTTCCCGGCGCCGGAGTACCCCACGGCCAGGACCGCGACCACGTCGGCCGGGTCGACGACGCCCGCGGCGACGCCCGGCTGGAGCGCCAGGGTCACGGCGGTGACGTTGCAGCCGGGGACGGCGATCCGGCGGGCGTCCGCGAGCGCCGCGCGCTGGGCGGACGGCGTCGTCTCCCCCGCGTGCAGCAGCTCGGGCATGCCGTAGGGCCAGGTGCCCGCGTGCTCCGTGCCGTAGAACCGGCGCCACGCCTCGGGGTCGGTCAGCCGGTGGTCCGCGCCGAGGTCCACGACCAGCGCGCCGTCACCCCGGTCCGCGAGCGCCGCGGCGATCTCGCCGGAGGCGCCGTGCGGCAGGGCCAGCACCACGACGTCGTGGCCGGCGAGCTCGTCGACCGAGGTCGGGGTCAGCACGCGGTCCGCGAGGCCGCGCAGGTGCGGCTGGTGCGCGCCGAGCCGGGTGCCGGCGTTGGAGTGGGCGGTGAGCGCGCCGATCTCGGCCTCGGGGTGGCCGAGCAGGAGCCGCAGGGTCTCGCCGCCGGCGTACCCGGAGGCGCCCGCGACGGCGACGGAGAAGGACATGTGCATGACCATACACCCGAGTGCACAGTGATTCATCGGGGCGTCCGCGGCGTGGCGCGCGGGGTCGGCGCGGGTGGACCGGCCGCTGGTCCCCGGTCCATTGTCGCGCCGGCACCCGATGAAGCGGGTGGTCAGGCCACTATCGGGCGGGGACCGGGCCGCGAGCACGCGGCCCTCGCGCCGGCCCGGACCCTGACACGGCCGGAATGCCGGGGCCGGGCCGGTCGTTGCTGCTCGTATGCACGCGATCCTCGCCACCGAGCCGGGTGGACCCGACGTCCTGGAGCCCGACGAGATCCCCGACCCGCTGCCGGGTCCGCGCGACCTCCTGGTGCGGCTCAGCGCCGCGGGCGTGAACTTCATCGACACGTACCGCCGCAGCGGCGTCTACGCGATGCCGTTCCCGCACGTGCCGGGGTCCGAGGGCGCGGGCGTCGTCGAGGCCGTCGGCCGCGAGGTGCGGGACTTCGCGGTCGGCGACCTGGTGGCGTGGGCGTCGGCCCCCTCCTCCTACGCGGAGCTCGTCGTCGTGCCGGAGGCCGTCGCGCTGCGGGTGCCGGACGGCGTCGCCGACGAGGTCGCGGCCGCCCTCCCCCTGCAGGGCCTCACCGCGCACTACCTCGTCACGTCGACCTTCCCCGTGCGCGAGGGCCAGGACGTGCTGGTGCACGCCGGGGCCGGCGGCGTCGGCCTGCTGCTCACCCAGCTCGCCGCCGCGCGCGGCGCGCGGGTCATCACCACGGTCGGCACCGCCGAGAAGGAGGCGCTGTCCCGCGCCGCCGGCGCCTCCGAGGTGATCCGGTACACCGAGCTGGACGACCTCACGACCGAGCTGCCCGCGCTCGTGCGCGACCTGACCGGCGGCCGCGGCGTGCACACGGTGTTCGACGGCGTCGGTGCCACGACCTTCGAGGCCTCGCTCGCCTCGCTGCGGCCCCGGGGCGGCCTCGCGCTGTTCGGCGCCTCCTCCGGGCCGGTCCCGCCGTTCGACCCGCAGCGGCTCAACGCCGCCGGGTCCCTGTTCCTCACCCGGCCGACCCTGGGCCACTACACCGCCACCCGGGACGAGCTGACCAGGCGGGCCGACGAGCTGTTCGCGGCCGTCGCCGCCGGCACCCTCGACGTCCGGGTTGGCGCGACCTACCCCCTGGCCGAGGCCGCCGAGGCGCACCGCGCGCTCGAGGGCCGGGCCACCACCGGAAAGGTGCTCCTGACCGCATGAGAGACCTGCACGTCGAGATCTGGTCCGACATCGCCTGCCCCTGGTGCTACATCGGCAAGCGCCGGTTCGCCGCCGCGCTCGCCGACTTCGAGCACCGCGAGCACGTCCGCGTGACGTGGCGCTCCTTCGAGCTGCAGCCGGACGCCGAGCCGTCGACGGCCCACCCCGGGCTGACCGAGGCGCAGATGCTGTCCGAGCGCAAGGGCATGCCCGTCGACCAGGTGCGGCAGATGTTCGACCAGGTGACGGCCGTCGCCGCGTCGGTCGGGCTGGCCTACGACTTCGACACCGTCGTGCCCGCCAACACCTTCGACGCGCACCGCCTGGTGCACGTGGCCGCCTCGCTGGGCGGGGACGACGCCGCGGCCGAGGTCGTCGAGCGGCTGATGAGCGCGCACTTCGAGCACGGGCGGGTCGTCGACGACCCGGACGTGCTGGTGGAGGTCGCGGTCGAGGCCGGGCTGGACGGCGACGCCGTGCGCGCCGCGCTGGCGTCGGACGCCGGGGCGGGCGCCGTGCGCGCCGACGAGGCCGAGGCCGCCGCGCTGGGCATCCAGGGCGTGCCGTTCTTCGTCGCCGACCGCCGGCTCGGGCTGTCGGGTGCGCAGCCGGTCGAGGTGTTCGCGCAGCTGCTGTCCCAGGCCTGGGCCGACGCGAACCCGCCGCTGGCGATCCCGACGATCGCGGGCGCGGCCGACGCGGAGGCGTGCGGGCCGGACGGCTGCTGAGCCGCGGGGCGCGGGTCGGCGGGCCGGGTGTCCGAAACGTCCACGACCCGCGCCCGCCGCGGCGCCTACCGTCGTCGCATGACACCGCAGCTGGACATGATCGGGCTGGTCGCGAGCGACCTGCCGCGCACCCTCGCGTTCTACCGCGCCCTGGGCGTCGACCTGCCGCCGGCGGCCGACGCGGAGCCGCACGTCGAGGTCACCCTGCCCGGCGGGCTCCGGCTCGCCTGGGACAGCGTGGACGTGATCCGGTCGTTCGACCCGGACTGGGCGCCGCCGACGGGCGGGCACCGCGCCGCGCTGGCGTTCCGGTGCGCGGACGCCGCCGAGGTCGACGCCGTGTACGCGCGCATGGTCGACGCCGGGTTCGCCGGGCACCTCGCGCCCTGGGACGCGTTCTGGGGGCAGCGGTACGCCGTGCTGCACGACCCGGACGGCACGGCGGTCGACCTGTTCGCCGACGCGTCCTGACCCGGGCGCGCCCTCCGGCCCAGCCCGGGCGTGCGGCCTACGGTCTCCGGTGCGGCCCACGCCGATCGGCGAGGGCGGGGCCGGGGACCGGAGGTCGGGCGGAGGCCGCGGCCCCGGCGCGCTCAGCCGCGAGCGCCGCGGGCGACCGGCCCGTCAGCGCGCGCACCTCGCGGGACAGGTGCGGCTGGTCGGCGTAGCCCGCGCGGTGCGCGACGTCCGCCAGGGGGATCCCCGCGTCGAGCAGCGGCAGCACCCGCTGCAGCCGCAGCACCCGCCCGAGCGTCCGCGGCCCCGGCGACGAGCAGCCGCCCGCCGGACCAGACGAGGTCCGTGCAGCCGTCGGGCAGCACGTCCTGGCCGGGGTGCTCTGCAGGCACCGCGGGTGCGCCGGACCCGCCCGCGCCGCTCGCCGTCACCGACCACAGCACCGCCCCCGGGACTCGGGTCGACGGGCGCTCGGCGTACACCCCCGCAGCATCCCACCCGGGGACGACGCGGGCCCCCGCCCGCCGGAGCGATCCGGCGGGCGGGGGCCCGTCCTCGTGCGGGGCTCAGGTCACTTCTTGACGGTGACCTTCACCGGCGCGCTGGTGCTGCCGGCGACCACGTCGGGCCGCGACGGCACGAACACCGCCGTGTACTCGTGGGCGCCCACCGAGGCGGTGCGCGGCACGGAGCCGAGCGCGAGGCCGAGCACCACCGGCGAGCGGCCGATCACGCGGTCGCCCTCCCGGAACTCGACCGTGCCGGACGGGAACCAGGTGCCCTCGACCCGGACCTGCGAGACCAGCAGCGTCGGCAGCCAGGTCCCGTAGGACTGGCTGCTGCGGCTCGCCGACAGCGTGACCGAGGACTCCTTGAGCTGCGGCTCCGGCTCCTGCGCGGCCGCCACCGTGACGGGCAGCGTCACGACGGTGCCGCTCGGGGCGGCGACCAGGGTGAGCACGTGCTCGCCGGCCGTCGTCCCCGCCGGGACCGTCACCGCGACCTGCGCCGCGCCGTCGGTCACGGTCGCCGAGCCGATCGACGCGCCGTCGAGCTGCACGTCGAGCGAGGTGTTCAGCGGCGAGCCCAGGCTGGTCAGGTTGAGGCCCGTCACCGGGAAGGCCAGCTCGGTGCCCGCGGTGACCTCGTCGGGCAGGGCCGGCACGCCGACCGCCCGCTCGTCGAACTCGGGCGACAGGCCCGGGTGCGCCTCGAGGTAGGCGATCCACGCGTCCCGGTCGATCAGACCCGAGTCGGTGGTGCCGGAGCCCTCGGCGAGCACCCGGAAGTTGTCGCCGCCCTGCGCCAGGAAGGAGAACGTCCCGATGCGGTACTCCGCCGCCGGGTCGAGCGCCTCGCCGTCGACCGTCACCGAGGTGATCCGGCTCCCCAGCGGCTGCGACTCGTCGTAGGTGTACGTGACGTTGTCCGACAGGCCGAGCTGCAGGTACGGGCGGCTCGGGATCGTGCCGTCCGCGTTGGTCTGCCACTGCTGCTCGAGCATCGTGACGACCTGCTCGCCCGTCAGCGTCGTGGTCCAGAGGTTGTTCACGAACGGCAGGACCGCGTTGGCCTCGGCGTACGTGATGGTGCCGTCGGGCGCGTACAGCAGCTCCGCCCGCAGGCCGCCCGGGTTGACGACGCCGATCTGCGCGCCGCCCCGCTCGTCGGAGGACAGCGTCTCCAGCAGCGAGTCGGCGACCAGGTTGCCCAGCGTCGACTCCTTGGACCGGTCGTCGCGGGTGCCGCCCGTGTAGACCCCGCCCGTGTACGAGCCGCCGGCGTAGGCGGTCGTGATGTCCGCGGTCACCGAGCCCTTGGGCTGGTTGCCGACCACGGCCGCCTCGGCCAGCGCGGCGTCGACGATCGTCTTGACCTGGGCGACGCGCGGGTACTGCGCCACGAGGGCCGCGTCGAGCTGGGCCTGGGTCTGGCCCGCCGCCGGCGCGACGCGCTTGACGTTCTCACCGGTGAGCGCGGAGACCGCGTCGGAAGCCGGGTCGTACGTCAGCGTGACCTTGCCGATGTTCTCGCCGTACGAGCCGGTCTGGACGATCGGGCGGGTCCACTCCCCGGAGGCCTCGGGCTCAGCGGGCCCGTACCAGGCGTACTGCTTGTGGGTGTGGCCCGTGAAGATGACGTCCACGTCGCCCGAGGTCAGCGTGGCGATGTCCGAGAAGGCGCCGCCCGCGGCGATCTCCTCCTCCAGCGTCGCGCCGTCCGGCGTCCCCGCACCGGCGCCCTCGTGGTACTCGGCCACGACGACGTCGGCCTCGCCGTTGGCGTCGTCGCCGTCGGACAGCTGCGCGGCGACGCGGTTGACCGCCTCGACCGGGTCGCCGAAGTCCAGGTCGGTGATCCCGCCGGGGCTGACCAGCGTCGGCGTCTCCTGGGTGACGACGCCGATGACGCCGACCCGCACGCCGTCGACGTCGAGCACGGTGTACTCGTCGAGCGCCGGGTTCTCGGTGCCCTTGTCGTACACGTTCGCGCCGAGGTACGGCCACGCCGCGTTCGAGCCGTCGGCGATCACGCGGTCGACCAGGTCGGCGTAACCGCGGTCGAACTCGTGGTTGCCGACCGCCGACGCGGCCAGGTCGAGCGCGTTGAGCACGTCGATCGTCGGCTGGTCCTCGGCCACCGCGGAGGCGAACAGGGAGGCGCCGATGTTGTCGCCGGCGGACAGGAAGACCGCCGCGCCGCCGTCGGCCTCGGCCGCCGCCCGCTGCTGCTCGACCGTCCCGGCGAACGCGACGGTGTTGGCGTCGATCCGGCCGTGGAAGTCGTTGATGTTGAGCAGCGTGAGGTCGACGGGGCCGTCGGGGGTCGTGCCGGTGTCGCCGGCGGTCAGGCCGACCAGCACCGGGTCGTGGTCCGAGGACCGGTACGCGTCCGGCGCGTAGAACAGGCTGCCGTGCGCGTTGTAGCGGCTGTACTCCAGCGCCACCGACTCGCCCGCGTTGATGTTCCACACGTCCGCGCCGGTCGCCCGGCCCAGGGCCGCGTCGTTCAGCAGCACGTGGTCCAGCGAGCCGGACAGGCCCTGGTACGAGTAGGAGTACTCCCCCGCGTCGAGCGCCGTCGTCGCGTCGGTGTAGCCCGCCGCGTACAGCACCTGCAGCGGGTCCTCCTGGGTGTAGGAGTTGAAGTCGCCGAGCAGCGCGACCGCCTCGGCGTCGCCCTGCACCGTCGGCACCCAGTCGCGCAGCGCCTCGGCCTGGCGGACCCGGGACTCGTTGGACGCGCCCTGGCCGTCGCCGGTGTCGGCGTCGCCCGGCCACGGGCCGGCGGAGCCCTTCGACTTGAGGTGGTTCACGACGACGAACAGCTGCTCGCCACCCTCGGTCGGCACGAAGGCCTGGCCGATCGGCTCGCGCGCGTTGCCGAACGCCTGGTCGTCGCCGGACTGCGTGCCGAGCGCGCGGGCGTCGCCCACGGTCTCGACGGCGGCCGGGCGGTAGATCAGCGCGTTGGTGATCGAGTCCTGCTCGGACGCGTCCGGCAGCTCCTTCGAGGACGGGACGAACGCCCAGGTGCCCTCGCCGGCCGCGGCGTTGAGCGCGGCGGTCAGCGTGGAGAGCGCCTCGTCGGTCACGCCGTCGACGGCCGCGGAGTTCTCGATCTCCATGAGGCCGACGACGTCCGCGTCGAGCGCGTTGATCGCGGCGACGATCTTGTCCTGCTGGCGCTGCAGGTCGGCCTGGCTCCAGGCCCCGCGCTGCGCGCAGCCCTCGCGGACGGTCACCGGGGTGCCCGCGCGGTCGGTGTACGGCACGCAGGACGCGGTGTCCGCGCCGAGGGTGGTGAAGTAGTTGAGCACGTTGAACGACGCGACGGTGACGTCGGCCTCGCCCAGGCCCTCGGGCGCCGCGGTGCGGTCGTTCTCGAACGTCGCCGGGTAGCCGCCCGGGTTCGCCGCGTCGAGCGGCAGCGTGGGGCTGAGCTTCCACGCGCTGTTCCGGTAGTCGACGACCACCGGGGCGGTGAAGGTGGCCGCCGCGCCCACGCGCACCGGGTTCTCCAGCGACACGTACGGCGGGGTCAGGCCGGAGTTCGCGGCGGACAGGAAGTTGGTGCTCGCGCCGTCGTCGAGCACGACCCCGCGGGCCGCGTCGTCCGCGACGGCCGCGTCGTACTCCGGGGTGCCCGGGCGGGCGACCTCGGTCGGCTGGATCAGCGGCGTCGTCCCGGACGCCAGGCCGACCTCGCCGTACTGGTTGGTCGAGTAGGTGTTGGTCACCGTCAGGTCGCCCGACGGCAGGTAGAGCATCGACTCGAGCGTCTCGCGCGCGGCGTCGCCGGCCGGCCACGCGGCCGTCACGGGCTCGACCGGGGCCGGGGCGTCGCCCAGCCGGACCAGGCCGGCGGCGCTGCCGACCGTGATCTCCGTCAGACCCTGGTACTCGGACACCGCGCCGGTGACCTGGACGTGGTCGCCGATCGCGACCGAGCCCGCCGTGGCGCCCGAGAACACGAAGACCGCGTCCGAGGCCGTGCGGGCCGAGACGTCGGTGTCCCCGCCCGTGCCCGGCGTCTGGATGACGTAGCCGCGGTAGCCGCCGGTCGCGTAGACCGCGGTCACGACGCCGGACGTCGTGACCGTCTGGCCCGCGAGCGGCGACGCGTCGCCCGGGCCCTGGACCTCCGCGATGGTGTGGGTGTCCTCCGCCGCAGCCGCGGGGACCGCGGTCAGGGGTACCCCGACCATCGCCCCCACGGCGGCGAGGCTCGCCGCCCACCTGGTGCGTGTGCGTACAGCGCTCACCTTGATCTTCTCCGATCCCCCGGGGCGCTTCTGGCGCCCTCGTCAGCAGGCCGCATCACAGTCGTCACACAGCCGTCTGACAACGTATGGGCGGTATGTCCGGATACACAAGCACGAGCGAGGGACACGAAGGTTGCGATCGGGTGAACGCCGCGTCACCCGATCGCTCGAGGTCGAGGGTTTGCCGGTCGACGCCCCGGAGAAACCCTCGACCTCGGCGGAAACGCTCGACCTCGGCGGAGGCGCGGGCGCGGCGGCGCGGGCGCGGGGGGACGGCGACGGCCCCGGCCACGGGCGCCCTGGAGGGCGCGCGTGGCCGGGGCCGTCGGGGTGCTGCTACGCGCGGAGGGTGGCGCCGAAGCGGCGCTCGGCCTCCGCGACGACCGCGGCGCGCACGGCCGCGGTCTCGTCGGCCGTGAGCGTGCGGTCCGCGGCGCGCAGGCGCAGGGCGAACGCGAGCGACCGCTGGCCCTCGCCGACCTGCTCGCCGGTGTACACGTCGAACAGCCGCGCGCTCTCCAGCACGTCGCCCGCCGCGCTCGCCGCGGCACCGGTGCGGACCGCGTCCAGCACGTCGGCCACCGGCACGTCGGCCGGGACCACCAGCGCCACGTCCTCCTTGGCGACCGGGAACGTCGACACCTCGGTGGCGACGACCTCCTCGCGCGGGGCGGCGGCGAGCAGCACGTCCAGGTCGACCTCGAACGCGCTCGCCCGCGCCGGCAGCCCGAGGGCCGCGACCACGTTCGGGTGCAGCTCGCCGGCGTGGCCGACGAGGGCGCCGTCCGCGGTGGTGAACCGCGCGCAGCGCCCCGGGTGCCACGGCGCCCGCCCGGCGTCCGCCGCGACCGCGAGCTCGACGCCCAGGGTCTCGGCGAGCAGCCGCACGGCGTCGATCGCGTCGGTGTGGTCGGCGGCGCGGCCGGGCCCCCACCAGCCCGCGGGCTCCCGCAGGCCGGTGAGCACGCCGGCGACGTGCCGCGGCTGGTGCGGCACCGCCGCGCGGACGGCGTCGAGCACGTCGTCCGACGGCCGCTGCGCGATCGGCGGCACCGGGGCCGAGGCCGCGCCCGGGCGGGGCAGCGTGACCGCGCCGACCTCGAACACCGCGAGGTCGGTCGTCCCGCGGGCCACGTTCCGGCGGGCCGTGTCGAGGAGCGTCACCAGCAGCGACGCGCGCATCGACGGCCGCTCCTCCGACAGCGGGTTCGCCAGCCGGACCATGGTGCGCCGCTCGTCGTCGGCGGGCAGCGCGAGCGCGTCCAGCTGCGCCGTCCCGACGAACGGGTACGACAGCGTCTCGACCCAGCCCACGTCCGCCAGCACCTGCGCCACCCGGCGCCGGCGCCGCTGCGCGACGGTGAGGCCGAGGCCCACCGGCGAGCGCGGGACGACCGACGGGATCGCGTCGTAGCCGTGCAGCCGCGCGACCTCCTCGACCAGGTCGACGGGCTCGGTCAGGTCCGGGCGCCACGTCGGCACGGTCACGGAGACGACCGCGTCGGCGCCCGCCCCGACGACCTCGCCGACGGTGCAGCCGATCTCCCGCAGGTAGCGCGAGACGGCGGCGACGTCGAGGTCCAGGCCGATGAGCCGCGCCGGCAGCCCGACCGGCAGGTTCAGCACCGGCGGCGGCGTCGTGAGGTCGACGTCGGTCAGCACGGGGTCGGCCGTGCCGCCGCCGTGCTCGACCAGCAGCTCGACCACGCGGGCCGCGGCCACGCGGGGCAGCTGCGGGTCGACGCCGCGCTCGAACCGCTTGCTCGCCTCGCTCGGCAGCTTGTGCCGCCGGGCGGTGCGGGCGATCGAGACCGGGTCGAAGTGCGCGGCCTCGATCAGCAGGTCCGTGGTCGACTCGGACACCTCGGTCTCCGCGCCGCCCATGACGCCGGCGAGCCCGAGCACGCGGCCGGCGTCGGGGCCGTCGGTGATGAGCAGGTCCTCGGGGTCGAGGGCCCGGTCCGCGCCGTCGAGCGTCGTGAGCCGCTCCCCCGCCCGGGCGCGCCGGACGACGATCGGGCCGTCGAGCGTCGCCAGGTCGTAGGCGTGCAGCGGCTGCCCGAGGTCGAGCATCACGTAGTTGGTGACGTCGACGGCGAGCGAGATCGGCCGCATGCCGGCCTGGGTCAGGCGCTGCTGCATCCAGGTCGGCGACGGCTTGCTGGCCGCGACGCCCCGGACGACACGCGCGACGAACCGGTCCGCGCCGGCGACGCCGTGGATCGGCGCCTCGTCGCGGAGCTCGACGCCGAAGCCGCCCGTGGTGGCCAGTCCCTCGTCCGCGCCGGCGCGGGGCAGGCCGCGGTCGGTGAACGCCGCCCCGGTCGAGTGCGCGTACTCGCGGGCGACGCCGCGCATCGCGAAGCAGTACCCGCGGTCCGGCGTCACGTTGATCTCCAGGACCTCCTCGCCGAGCCCCAGCAGGGCGCGGGCGTCGGTCCCGGGGGCGGCCTCGATGCCCATCTCCGACAGCACGATGATGCCGTCGTGGTCGTCGCCGAGGCCGAGCTCCCGGGACGAGCAGATCATGCCGTCCGACACGTGGCCGTAGGTCTTGCGGCTGGCGATCGCGAACGGGCCGGGCAGCACGGTCCCGGGCAGCGCGACGACGACGTGGTCGCCCACGTCGAAGTTGTGCGCCCCGCACACGATGCCGCGCGGGGTGCGCGTGCCGTCCTCGGCCGTGCCGTTGTGGTCGCCGACGTCGACCTGGCACCAGTTGATCGTCTTGCCGTTCTTCTGCGGCTCGGGCACCCGCTCGACGACGCGGCCGACCACGAGCGGGCCGGACACGGCGGCCGGGTGCACGGCCTCCTCCTCGAGCCCGACGCGGACCAGGTCCGCCGCCAGCTGCTCGGCCGACAGGCCCTCGGGGAGCTCGACGTGCTCGGCGAGCCACGTCAGGGGGATGCGAGGCATCAGATCACCGCCCGGAACTGGGTGGAGAAGCGGACGTCGCCCTCCACCATGTCGTGCATGTCCGCGATCTCGTGACGCAGCATGAGCGTGCGCTCGATGCCCATCCCGAACGCGAAGCCGGAGTACACCTCGGGGTCGACGCCCGCCGCGCGCAGCACGTTGGGGTTGACCATCCCGCACCCGCCCCACTCGATCCAGCCGGGCCCGCCCTTCTTCTGCGGGAACCACAGGTCCATCTCGGCGCTGGGCTCGGTGAACGGGAAGTACGACGGCCGCAGCCGCGTGCGGGCGTCCGGGCCGAACATCGCCTTGGCGAAGTGGTCCAGCGTGCCCTTGAGGTGCGCCATCGTCAGGCCCTTGTCGACCGCGATGCCCTCGACCTGGTGGAACACCGGGGTGTGCGTCGCGTCGAGCTCGTCGGTGCGGAACACCCGGCCCGGGCACGCGACGTACAGCGGCACGCCGCGCTCCAGCAGGCTGCGGGCCTGCACCGGCGAGGTGTGCGTGCGCAGCACCAGGTGCGGGTCCGGCTCGCCCTCGGGCGCCGCGACGTAGAACGTGTCCTGCATCTGGCGCGCGGGGTGGTCCGGGCCGAAGTTCAGGGCATCGAAGTTGAACCACTCGGCCTCGACCTCGGGGCCCTCCGCGATCTCCCAGCCCATCGCGACGAACACGTCCGCGATGCGCTCCTGGAGCAGCTCCAGCGGGTGCCGCGCGCCGCGCGGGGTGCGGTCGGACGGGAGCGTGACGTCGACGGCCTCCTCGACGAGGACGCGCGCGTCGCGCTCCGCGGCGAGCACCTCCTCGCGGGCCGCGATCGCGGAGTTCAGCCGGCCGCGGGCCTGGCCGAGCGCCTTGCCGGCGACGGCCTTGTCCGCCGGGGCCAGGCCGCCGATCGCGCGGTTGGCGAGCGCCAGCGGGCTGCGCTCGCCGGTGTGCGCGAGCCGCGCGGACTTGAGGGCGTCGAGGTCGCCGGCCGCCGCGACGGCCGCCAGGGCGTCGTCGAGGGCGCGGCCGACGGCGTCGGCGTCGAGCGGGTTCAGGGGTGTGTCGGGCGTGGTCATCCGAGCCTTCTCTGCGGGTGGAGCGGCGGGCCGGCGTGCGTCAGGCGCGCGGGGCGCGCGCGACGGGCCGACCGACGGGCGAGTCTAGTGGCGCCCGCTCCGGGGCCTCGGGACCGTCCGCGCCGTGGCGCCGGACGGGACCTGGTGCCGCGCCTCTCAGCGCCGCGGCCCGGGAACGGGCCCGGGAAATCGGCGGCCGAGGCTGCGGGCGGAGGTCATGCCCGCCATCGTGCCACAGGGGCCGGGGCGCTGCGGGGCGGTTTCCGGGGCGCTGGGGACGCCGTCGGGGTGGGGCGGCCGGGGGCGCGGCGCTCGGGGGCGCGCGGCGGTCGCGGCTCAGGACGCCGAGCGCGCGGTCGCGCCCAGGGGCCAGGCGCCGAGCTGCCGGTACAGCGGCCCGCCGGCGCGGCCCTCCCCGGGGAGCGACTCCGCCAGGACCAGCTCCGTCACCGGCCACCGCGGCCCACGGTAGACGGCGAGCGCGTGCACCAGGAGGTCGCCCGGGTCCGGGGCCCGCGACGCGCGGTCCCGGCGCCGGTTCGCGCCGCGCTGCGGGGCCACCCGGCCGAGCGTGACGTGCGGGCGGGACCGGACGCGGTCGTCCTGGCGCGCCCCGACGGCGTCACCGGCGTCCCGGCACCCGGCGACCAGGTCCTGCACGGCCGCGACGTCCCCGCCCACGCCGGCCCAGAGCGTGCGGTGCGCGAACACGCCGGCGCCGGTGAGCTCCAGGTCGAACGGCAGCCCGTCCGCCGCCACCCCGGCGAGGTGCTCCGCGAGCAGCTCCGCGCGCCCCTCGCCGACCTCGCCGTAGAACGCCAGCGTCACGTGCCAGTTCTCGGCGGGCGTCCAGCGCACGCCGTCGGGCGACCGGCCGGGAGCGGTCTCGGCGTCGACGCCGACGGCGGTGACGAGCGAGGCGGCCAGGTGCCGGCGCACCTCGGGGGTGGGCCACAGGGCGGCGAAGACGCGCATCGGCCCAGCATGCCGTGCGGCGGGGCCGGGTGGATGGGCAGGTAGGTGGGCCGATCGGCCGAGTGGAAGATCTTGCCGGACACACCGGGGGTGTGTCCGGCAAGACCGTCCACTCCCGGGTGCACGTGGCGCACGCGGCGGCCGGTCAGCGGTGGGCGCGGGACGAGGCGTAGAGGCAGACCGCCGCGGCGGTGCCGAGGTTGAGGGACTCGGCGCGCCCGCGCAGCGGCACCCGCACGACGGCGTCCGCGCGGTCGCGGTCCTCCGGCGGCAGGCCCCAGGCCTCGTTGCCGAACAGCCACGCCGTCGCGGCGCGGAGGTCGGCGGGACCGGCGGCGTCGGCCCCCGGGGACGACTCGGCCGCGGCGCCCGCCACCGCGGCGGCGTCCTGCAGGTCGTCCAGGTCGAGGTCGCCCGAGCCGTCCGCCGCCAGCACGGCGAGACCCGCCGCGCGCAGCGCGTCGACCGCGTCCGCGACCGACACCCCCGACACGACGGGCAGGTGGAACAGCGAGCCGGCCGTCGAGCGCACGACCTTCGGGTTCGTCGTCTCGACGCTGTCCCCCGCCACGACGACCGCGTCCGCGCCCGCCGCGTCCGCGACCCGGATGACCGTGCCCGCGTTCCCGGGGTCGCGCACCTGCGCCAGCACCGCGACCAGGCGGGGCCGTGCGGCGAGCACGGCGGCGAGCGCGTCGGCACCCAGCGGCCCGACGGGCACCCCGTCCCGCGCGGTGGCACGGGCGGCCTCGGGCAGGTCGGCGACGGCGAGCACGCCCTGCGCGTCCGGCGACATCGCGTCGAGCACGGCCGGGTCCCCGAGGTGCACGTGCAGGCCGGCCGCCTCCGCGTCGGCGACGATCTCGGCGTACCGGTCCGCGGCCTCCGCGGTGAGGTAGACGTCCCGGACGGTGCGCGGCGCCCACCGCATGACCTCGCGCACGGCCTGGGGGCCCTCGACGGCGTACCGCCCGGCGCGGCGACGCCCGGACCGGGTGGCGAGCGCCCGCACGGCCTTGACGCGGTCGGCGTGCGGGTTGGTCATCGGGGGACGTGCGGCGGCGGGGCCGTCGGGTGCGGTGCGGGACACGGCCCCATCCTCCCGCACCGGGCGCCCGGGGAGGATCCGGCCGGCGCCAGCCGCGCCCGAGCGCGGCAGGTCCACCGGGTGCGGCGTCGAGTCCGAGCGCGGCAGGTCGCGCCGAGCGCGGCAGATCCAGCCGAACGCGGTGACTCCCGCGACCGCGCTCGGCGGGAGGTACCGCGCTCGGCGGGAGGTACCGCGCTCGGCGGGAGGTACTGCGCCCGCCGAGCCCGCAGCCGCCCTGCGGTCGCCCGCCCCCGGACGCGCAGGACCCCCGGGGCCTGTCGGCTCCCGGGGGTCCTGAGCGGTGCGTGCGCGCGGTCAGGCGGCGCGCGTCGCGGTGACGTCGAGCGTCAGGCGGCGGCCTTCGGCGCGTTCACGTCGGCCGGCAGCGCGTCCTTGGCGACCTGCACCAGGGCGTTGAACGCCGCGACGTCGGTGACGGCCAGGTCGGCCAGCACGCGACGGTCGACCTCGACACCAGCGGCCTTGAGGCCCTGGATGAGGCGGTTGTAGGTCAGGCCCTGCTCGCGCGCAGCCGCGTTGATCCGCTGGATCCACAGCTTGCGGAAGTCGCCCTTGCGCGCCTTGCGGTCGCGGTAGGCGTAGACCAGGGAGTGGGTGACCTGCTCCTTGGCCTTGCGGTACAGACGCGACCGCTGACCGCGGTAGCCGGAGGCCCGCTCGAGGGTCGCCCGGCGCTTCTTCTGGGCGTTGACCGCCCGCTTCACGCGTGCCACGTGATGCTCCTTGCTTCGTTATCGGGTCGGCTGCGGACCGCGGCGCTCGCGCGCCGACGGGTCACTTGCCGAGCAGCTTCTTGATCTTGGGGGCGTCGGCCGCGGAGACGACCTGGTCCGAGGCGAGGCGACGCGTGCGACGGCTCGACTTGTGCTCGAACAGGTGACGCGCGTTGGCCTGCTCGCGCATGACCTTGCCGCTCCCGGTGATCCGGAAGCGCTTCTTCGCACCGGAGTGCGTCTTGTTCTTCGGCATGGCTGCCGTCTCTCCTTGTCGTCGCATCGCGCCGGGGCGCGACTCGTCCGTCCGGTCCCGGTGGGGTCCGAGCGTGTCGGTGCAGGTCAGGCGTTCCCGGTGCCGCCGGACGACTGGCCGCGGGGGGCCGGTCGCGCCGACGGGCGCGGGGTCGGTGCCGGGCGCGGGGTGGGCCGCGGGGCCGGCGCCGCCGTCGACCCGGCCGAGGAGCCGGGGGTCGGGCGGGGGGTCGAGGTCGGCCGCGAGGCCGGCTTCGGGGCGGTGGCGGGCTTCGGCGCGGCGGCCGGCCGGGGAGCGGCCGCGGGCCGCGGGGCCGACGCCGGCCTCGGCGCGGTCTGCGGACGCGGTGCGGCGGCCGGAGCCGGAGCAGCGGCCGGAGCCGGAGCGGCGGCGGCGGGAGCCGGGGCAGGCTCCGGGGCGGGCTCGGCGGCCGGGGCCGGGGCAGCGGCCGGAGCCGGGGCGGCAGCAGCCGGAGCGGCGGCCTCGACCGGCGCGTCCGTCTCCGCCTCCTCGACCTCGGGGGCCTCGGGACGCGGCTCGCGCTGGGCGCGGGCCCGACGCTGCTCGTTCTTCTGCTCGGCCTTCTTCTTGGTCGGGCCGAGCACCATGATCATGTTGCGGCCGTCCTGCTTCGGCATGCTCTCGATGAAGCCGAGCTCCTCGACGTCCGCAGCCAGGCGCTGCAGCAGGCGCACGCCCATCTCCGGGCGCGACTGCTCGCGACCGCGGAACATGATCATGACCTTGACCTTGTCGCCGGCCGCCAGGAACCGCTCGACGTGGCCCTTCTTGGTGCCGTAGTCGTGCGGGTCGATCTTGAGCCGGAAGCGGATCTCCTTGAGAACCGTGTTGCTCTGGTTCCGCCGGGCCTCGCGGGCCTTCATGTCTGCTTCGTACTTGAACTTGCCGTAGTCCATGATCTTGCAGACGGGCGGGCGGGCGTCCGGCGCGACCTCCACGAGGTCGAGGTCGGCGTCCTGGGCCAGGCGCAGCGCGTCCTCCACGCGGACGATTCCGACCTGCTCGCCGTTCGGGCCGACCAGGCGGACCTCGGCGACGCGGATCCGATCGTTGATGCGGGGCTCGCTGATGTGGTGCTCCTCGAAGTCGAAGTGGGTGACCTCCGAGAACGAGGAAGGCCCTCGCACCCGGGCACAGGTGGAGGGCCGACACGATCCACGGCACCCGTCGGGACGGTGCGCCGTCGGGCCACGCTCCCCGCGAGGGGCTCGTGACCTGGACCGAAACCTGGACCCTGCTGCCGGCGGACCGGGCGGTCGGGACTCAGGTGGGAGTGGCCTCCACTTGTGCACCCGGACCGCCGGTCGCCCCGCGGTGAAGCGGTGGCGCACGTCAGCCCAGGCCAGTCGTGAATGACTCTACCAGAACACCCGGGGACCCTTGCCTGTTCCCCGCGTCACCCCACGGACCCGCCCCCGACGTGACACTCCGTCAGATCCCTGCTTGAACAGTTCCAGAAAACGTGTCAGGGTGGCGCCATGCCCGTCGACCAGCACGTACCCGCCGCACCCGGCGTCGCGTCGACCGCCGGCCACCCGCACCCCGCGGGCCGCACCGCCGACCGCTCGACCGATCCCGCGGAGCTGCTCCGCGCCCGCGGTCTGCGCGTCACCGCCCCGCGGCTCGCCGTGCTCGGCGCCGTGGCGGACCTCCCGCACGCCGACGCCGAGGCCGTGCTCCGACGGGCCCGGGAGGCGCTGCCGACGGTCTCGGTGCAGGCGGTCTACGACGTCCTGCACGCGCTGACCGACGTCGGCATCCTGCGGCGCATCGAGCCGGCCGGGCACCCGGCCCGGTACGAGCGCCGCGTGGGCGACAACCACCACCACGTGGTGTGCCGCTCCTGCGGCGCGGTCGACGACGTCGACTGCGTCATCGGCGAGGCGCCCTGCCTCGTCCCGAGCTCGACGTCCGGCTTCACCGTCGAGACCGCCGAGGTCACCTTCTGGGGCCAGTGCCCCGACTGCCGCAGCCGCGCGACCGACTGACCGCAGCCCCGGGGCGAGCAGCCGCCCCGGCCCGACTCCCCGCACCACCGACCACCCACGACTCCCGGTCGGGCGACCCTGCCCGACCGGTGCCCGGCGCGCCCTCGACCGGCCTGCCGACGACCCGGAAGGACACTCCCGTGACCCAGGTCCACCCGACGACCACCAACTCCGGCGCCCCCGTGGCGTCCGACGCGCACTCGCAGTCCGTCGGCGCCGACGGCCCGATCGTCCTGCACGACCACTACCTGGTCGAGAAGCTGGCGCAGTTCAACCGCGAGCGGGTCCCGGAGCGCGTCGTGCACGCCAAGGGCGGCGGCGCCTTCGGCACGTTCACCACCACGGGCGACGTCAGCCGGTACACCCGCGCGGCGCTGTTCCAGCCGGGCGTCGAGACCGAGATGCTGGCGCGGTTCTCCTCCGTCGCCGGCGAGCACGGCTCCCCCGACACCTGGCGCGACCCCCGCGGCTTCGCGCTGAAGTTCTACACGTCCGAGGGCAACTACGACCTCGTCGGCAACAACACCCCGGTGTTCTTCCTGCGCGACGGCATCAAGTTCCCCGACTTCATCCGCTCGCAGAAGCGCCTGCCCGGCTCGAACCTCCGCGACAACGACATGCAGTGGGACTTCTGGTCGCTGTCCCCCGAGTCGGCGCACCAGGTCACCTGGCTGATGGGCGACCGCGGCCTGCCGCGCTCCTGGCGGACGATGGACGGCTTCGGCTCGCACACCTACCAGTGGATCAACGCGGCCGGCGAGCGGTTCTGGGTCAAGTACCACTTCAAGTCCCAGCAGGGCATCGACAACCTGACCGCCGACGAGGCCGCGCAGCTCGCCGGCTCGGACGCCGACCACCACATCCGCGACCTGTTCGAGCACATCGCCGACGGCGAGTTCCCGCGCTGGACGCTGTCGGTGCAGGTCATGCCGTACGAGGACGCGAAGGCCTACCGGTTCAACCCGTTCGACCTCACCAAGGTCTGGCCGCACGCGGACTACCCGCTGATCGAGGTCGGCGTGATGGAGCTCAACCGCAACCCGGAGAACTACTTCGCGCAGATCGAGCAGGCGACGTTCGCGCCGAGCAACTTCGTCCCGGGCATCGCGACCAGCCCGGACAAGATGCTGCTCGCGCGGATCTTCTCCTACGCGGACGCCCACCGGTACCGCGTCGGCACCAACCACGCGCAGCTCCCGGTGAACGCACCGAAGTCCGAGGTGCACTCGTACTCGAAGGACGGCGCGGCGCGCTACCACTTCAACGCGCCCGAGGTCCCGGTCTACGCGCCGAACTCGGTCGGCGGCCCGGCGGCCGACCCGGCCCGCGCCGCGGAGTCGGCCGGGTGGGAGGCGGACGGCGAGCTCGTGCGCAGCGCCGCGACCCTGCACCCCGAGGACGACGACTGGGGCCAGGCCGGCACGCTGTACCGCGAGGTGTTCGACGACGCCGCGCGCGCCCGGTTCCTCGAGACCATCACCGGCCACGTCGGTGCGGTGAAGAGCGACGTCATCCGCGCCCGGGCGATCCAGTACTGGACCAACGTCGACGCCGGCCTCGGCGCCGCGCTGGCCGCCGCGCTGCAGGGCACGGCGCCGGTCGAGAACGGCGAGCCCGCCACCGCGAGCACGCCCGTCGCCTGACCCCCCACGGGGCGGCCGGTCCCCCAGCCGGCCGCCCCGACCCCGCAGCACCGACGACGGGCGCGGCCGGCACTCGCTCCGGCCGCGCCCGTCGTCGTCCGCGGGGCGCGCGACCCGGACGATGAGAGGATCGGCGGCATGAGCGAGACCCCGGACCCCACGACCGCCACCCGCGACATCGCCGACGTGGCGGCGGTCGAGGTCATCACCACCGCCGCCGTGCACCTGATGAGCGCCGCCGCCGTCAAGTGCGGCCTGTCCCCCGACACCGACGAGCACGCCGGCCGCGACTACCTGGACCTCGACGAGGCCCGGAAGCTCATCACCGCGCTCGCCGCGCTGGTGACGGCCTCGGCGCCGGACATCGGCAACCAGCACGCGCGCTCGCTGCGCGACGGGCTCCGCTCGCTGCAGCTGGCGTTCCGCGAGGCCAGCCCGTTCCCGGACGCCCCGGGCGAGGGCCCGGGCGAGAAGTTCACCGGCTACGTGTCCTGACGCCCCCGCGCGGCCGACCCGCCGAGTCTCCGATCCGTGCCTGTGGACCGCCGTCGCGGGACAGGCCCGGGACGGAGGCTCGGCGTCGTCGTCCGTGGGGGTCAGCGGGGCGTCGGCTCCGGGGACGGGTCGACCGGTGACGGGCGCACCGGCACGTCGTCGGCACCCGCGGGCGCGGGCGTCGGGACGACCCACTCCGCGGGCGACGCCGCGGCGGCCTCGGTCCGCGTCGCCGCGGCCGGCTCGGACGACGGCGCCGGGACGACCCCCGCCGGCGCCCCGCCGGGCCCGGCCGCGACGGCCGTCCGCCGAGCCGCGTTCCGTCGGCGCACGACCGTCAGCACGGCCAGCCCGAGCACCGAGAGCAGCAGCCCCACGCCGCCCGCGGCCGCGAACCCGCCGCCCGGGCCCGTCGAGTCGATGACCGCGCCGACGACCGGGGCGCCCAGCGCCGCACCGACCGTGTTCGCGGTGCCGCTCCAGCCCATGATCTCGCCGCGCCGGTGCTCCGGGACCATCCGGACCAGGGACGCGTTGATCGCCGACAGGCTCGCCGCGCACGGCAGGCCCGCCACGACGACGGCGACCGCGAGCTGCCCCTGCGTCTGCGCGAACGCGGCGGGCACGGTGGCGGCGCCGAGCAGCGCGACGAGCGCGAGCGGGTGCAGCTCCCGCTTCTGCGCGCCGTAGACCAGGCCGCCGACGACGGAGCCGACGCACCACAGCGCGATCATCCAGCCGACGGCGGTCTCCCGCTCCCAGCCCTCGAGCGCGGCCACGATGCCGACGTCCGTCCCGTTGAGGATGAGCGCGGCGGCGGACGCCGCGGCCAGGACGACCAGCAGGCCGGGCGTCAGCAGCCGCGGACGACGGCCCCCGTCGGCGAGGACCTCGGGCGCCGTGCCCTCGGGCGACCGGGTCGGCGGGTTGAACCACATGAGCAGCAGCCCGGCCGCGACCGTGGCGACGCCGACCAGGGTCAGCGCCGCGGTCGTGGAGACCTGGGTCGCGACCAGCACGCCGAGCGTCGGCGCGAGCATGAACGTCATCTCGGTGCCCACGGAGTCCAGGGCGTACGCCGTGCGCTGCTGCTCCGCCGGCACCAGCACCGCGAGCGACTGCCGCACCACGGAGAACACCGGCACCAGGAACACGCCCGCGACCACCGCGGCGACGAGCAGCGCCTCGTAGCCCAGCCGGGGGGCCACCAGCCAGACCGCCGACTCCACGACGACCGACGGCAGCAGCGCCCGGCGCAGCCCCAGCCGGTCCACCCGGCGGCCGCGCCACGGCGAGCCGATCGCCACGCCCACGGTCATCGCCGCCGCCACCAGACCGGCCCGCGCGTAGCCGAGGCCGAGGGGGCCCACGACGTGCAGGGTGAGCACCACGCCGGTCATCGCGTGCGGGATGCGCGCGACGAACGAGACGAGGACCAGGGGCAGGACACCGGGCAGGCGCAGCAGGCGGCCGTAGGGGGCGAGGGACACGCCCAGGATTCTCGCCCGTCGCGCGCCTGTCGGACGACAGGATTCGGCCGTCCGGGCGCGCGGGGCGGCGTGACGTCCACCACCCGCTTCCGTCCCGGGACGGATCCGGCCCTCGCTGACTCCCCGTAAGGTGGGGACGTGACGTCTGCCACCGGGCCGCACGACCCGATCGGCCCGCCGCGGCCGGCCGGGCCCTCGTCGTGGCCGGACACCGCCACCCGTCCCGACGACGCGCTGCCGGTCGAGCACCCCGCGACGCACCCCGACGACCGGCCGCCCGGACGGCACCCCGAGCACAGCCACCTGGCCCCGCCGCCCGCGCCCCGACGTCGCCGCCGGCCCTGGGCCGTCGTGGTCCTGTCCCTGCTGCTGGTCCTCGTCACCGCGCTGGCGACCTACCTCTGGGTGCGCACGGTCCGGTACGAGGAGTACGCCGCCGGGATCGAGGCGCAGGGCCGCGCCGTCGGGACCGAGCTCGCCACGCTCCGCGCGCAGCACGACGGCACCCTCGCGGAGCTCTCGGCGGTGAACGAGCAGCTGACGACGGCGCAGAGCCGGATCACCCAGCTCGCCGACGAGAAGGCCCAGGTCGGCGACGACCGCGAGGTGCAGCGCCAGCTCGTCGACTACCAGGAGCGCATCTCGCAGGCCGCGGCGAACGTCGCGTCGGCGCTGTCGACCTGCATCGACGCGCAGAACCAGCTCATCACCTACCTCGAGGACGCCGCCGCCTACGACCCGGCGGACCTGCAGCGGTTCAAGAGCGACGTCCAGGGCGTGTGCAACGCCGCCACGGTCGCGAACACGGAGCTGCAGCGGCAGCTCGCGGCCGGGGCGACCGGGTGACCCGCCCGACCGCCCGCCGCGCCGCCCTCGGGGCCGCGGCCGTCCTCCTGCTCGCCGGGTGCGGCGTGCTGCCGCCGATGCCGGGCCCGGTTCCGACCGACCTGGTGCCGTCGAGCGTCCCGGTCCCGACGCCGTCGTCCTCCGGCAACCTGTCCCCCGACGGCTTCGACGCCGCGCAGCGGATGGCGGTGCGGATCCGGAACGTCGGGTGCAACTCGCTGTCGACCGGGTCGGGCTTCGCGATCGACGAGACGACCCTCATCACGAACCGGCACGTCGTCGCCGACTCCGCCGACCTGCAGCTCAGCACCTACGACGGCCGGGACGTCGCGGTGACCGCGTCCTCGACCGCGGCGCTGGCGGACCTCGCGGTCGTCCGCACCGCCGACCCGCTGCCGTCCGCGCCGGGCCTCGCCGACGCCGACCCGAACCCGGGCGACGAGGTGACCGTGGTCGGCTACCCGCAGGGCGGCCAGCTCTCCGTGACGAGCGGCCAGGTCATCGGCGCCACCACCGACCCGCTCAACGAGAACCTCGGCCAGGTGCTCGTGACGAACGCCGAGGTCGAGCCCGGCAGCTCCGGCTCCGCGGTGCTCGACGCCGAGGGCCGCGTGGTCGGCGTGGTCTACGCGAAGAACTCGACCGGGCAGAGCTTCGTGGTCCCGGTCAGCACGCTGCGCCAGCTCCTCGACGACGACACCGCGTTCACCGCCAGCACCTCCTGCGCCTCGGGCTGACCCGGCGCGGCCCCTGGTGGGCGCGCGACCCGGCGTGCCACGGTGGGCCCACGGACACCCACCGAGGAGGACGACGATGACCGACGAGACCCACCCCGACCTGCCCGGCCTCACCCGGGCGGCGAGCGACATCATCTCCGTGCGGCGCGTGTTCGGCGAGCCCTACCAGCACGGCAGCACCCTCGTGGTGCCGGTCGCGAAGGTGATGGGCTGGCACGGCGTCGCGGGCGCGCACGCGGACGCGCGGGCCGGGATCCGCGGCGGGCACGGCGCCGGGACGCCCGGGCCGGGCGCGGGCGGCGACGCACCGGCCGACGGCGACGGTCCCGAGGGGCCGGACGGTCCCCGCTCGCACGGCGGCGACGGTGGCCCCGGCGCCGCGGCCGGCGGGACCGGGACGGACGCCGCCGAGGGCGCCGGGCGCGGTGCGCACGCCGAGGCGCCGGCACCGGAGGACGGGCCGTGGACGCAGTCCGGCCCGGGCGCGCCGGTCGGCGCGGTCGGGAGCGCGGGCGGCGGGCCCGGTGGACCTGGTGGGCCCGTCGCCTGGGCCGGCCCCGGTGGCGGCGGGCCCGGGCGCTGGCACGGCGGACCGGGTCACGGCGGCCGGCTGCCGTTCGTGCTGGGGCCGCTGTGGCCGTTCGGCTCCGGCCGGCCCGGGGGGCGCGGCGTCGGAGCGGCGGACGCCGGCGGCTACGCCACCCGGGTCAAGCCGCTCGGGGTGTTCGTGGTCGACGACGACGGCGCGCACTGGCAGCCGGCGCTCGACCTGAACCGCATCATCCTGGGCGGGCAGGTCGTCGGCGCGGTCGCGACGGTCGCACTGGCCTGGTCGTTGCGCCGCCGCCGGCGCCTCTGGCACTGACCGCCGGACGGGCGTGCGCGACCGCAACCCCGCGAGTGCGCGATCCGGCGAGTGCGCATCGGACGCGTCGAGTGCCTATCCAGCGGATAGGCACCTGTCTCCTCTCCCCCCCCCCCCCCCCCCCCCCCCCCCCCCCCCCCCCCCCCCCCCCCCCCCCCCCCCCCCCCCCTCGCCTCTGCACTCGCCGCGGCGGGGCGAGCGGGACGGCCACCCCGGCGCGGAGCGGTCAGCGGAGGCGGACCTCGAGGGAGTCGACGCGCTGGGTGACCGTCTCGTCCGCGGCCAGGGCCTCCCCGACCCGGCGCAGTACGCCGTCCAGGGTCGGGCGGTCGAGGCCGGGCACGAGCGTGAGCACGACGGCCACCTCGGCGCGGGCGCCCGGGACCGCGTCCACGTCGACCACGGGGCTCGCGGCGGGGGCGGGTGCCGGGGCCGCGGCCGGCTCGGGGCGGCGGCGGCGGAACCACGACCGCCCGGCCGGCGCGTCGGACGCGTCGCCACGCTCCCGGCCCGGCCCGGGGACGGCATCAGGCGGCACCGCGCCCAGCACGGCGGCGCGCACCGCCGCGCGCACCTCGGGGTCGACGACGCGCGCGCCGACGTCGCCCGCTCCCCCGGCGGCCGCGCCGACCGGGCCACCGACCTCGCCGCCCGCGGCCTCGCCGCCGTCGCCCGCCAGCACCGCCGGCCGCCACGGCTGCTGCTGCGCCAGCGCCCACACCGCCGGCCGCGGCAGCAGCGCCGTGACCGGGCCGCCCGGGTCGACCACCACGAGCTCCCAGCCCTCGCTCACCACGGACAGCGCCGCGCGGACCACGTCCGTCGGCACCGGTCGCGCCTCCCGGCGCCAGGCGGCCATCGTCGCGACCGAGGAGAACACGGGCAGCGCCGTCCGGCCGTCGGGGGCCTGCAGCGCGACGATGCCCGCGGACGCCTCCTTGTCGACGGTGTGCGCGTGCCCGCCGACCTCGACGGTCTCGGCCGCCTCGAGCTCGGCCAGCACCGGCACCAGCACCCGGGTGCCGGCCAGCGCCTCGACGACCGCCGCGAGCGAGCCGCTGCCGTCGCCGAGCGCGGTCAGCGCCGCCGCGACCGCGGGGTCGGCGCTGCCGTCGTCCCCGGCGAAGGCCGAGGTCGGCGGAAGCTCGCGCCCGGTCACGGGCGGCCGGCGACGTCCAGGGCCTCGGGCAGCGTGAACGCGCCCGCGTACAGGGCCTTGCCGACGATGGCGCCCTCGACGCCGACCGGGACCAGCTCGCGCAGCACCCGCAGGTCGTCGAGCGAGGAGATGCCGCCGGAGGCGACGACCGGCGCGTCGGTGCGGGCGCACACCTCGCGGAGCAGGTCGACGTTGGGGCCGCGCAGGGTGCCGTCCTTGGTCACGTCGGTGACGACGTACCGGGAGCAGCCGACCGAGTCGAGCCGGGCCAGGACCTCCCACAGGTCGCCGCCCTCGCGGGTCCAGCCGCGCGCGGCGAGCGTCGTGCCGCGCACGTCCAGGCCGACGGCGATCGCGTCGCCGTGCCGCGCGATGGCGTCGGCCGTCCAGTCCGGGTCCTCCAGCGCGGCGGTGCCGAGGTTGACCCGGGCGGCGCCGGTCGCGAGCGCGCGCTCCAGCGAGGCGTCGTCCCGGATGCCGCCGGACAGCTCGACCTTGACGCCCTTGCCCGACAGCACCTGCGCCACGTCGGCGAGCAGCGCGGCGTTCGACCCGCGACCGAACGCGGCGTCCAGGTCGACCAGGTGGATCCACTCCGCGCCGCCGGCCTGCCAGTCGAGCGCGGCGGCGAGCGGGTCGCCGTAGGAGGTCTCCGAGCCGGCCTCGCCCTGGACGAGGCGGACGGCCTGGCCGTCGGCGACGTCGACGGCGGGCAGGAGCTGCAGACGGTCGGACATGGGTCTCCTCGTTCGGGGGCGTGCGGTGGTGCGGGGCGCGCCGGCGTCGGCGCGCGGGTCAGTCGAGCGAGCCGACCCAGTTCTCGAGCAGCCGGGCGCCGGCGTCGCCGGACTTCTCCGGGTGGAACTGCGTGGCGGCGAGCGGGCCGTTCTCCACCGCGGCGACGAACCGGCCGCCGTGCTCGGACCACGTCACCAGGGGCGGGGTCAGCCGGTCGGTGTCGACCTGGTCGGCCAGCGGGAAGCCGCGGGCGGCGTACGAGTGCACGAAGTAGAACCGCTCGTCCTCGATGCCGGCGAACAGCCGGGTGCCCTCCGGCGCGTCGACCGTGGACCAGCCCATGTGCGGGACGACGTCGGCCTCCAGCCGGTCGACGGTCCCGGGCCACTCGCCGAGGCCCTCGGTCTCGACGCCGTGCTCGTCGCCGCGGTCGAACATGACCTGCATGCCGACGCAGATGCCGAGCACGGGCCGGCCGCCGGCGAGCCGCCGGTCGACGATCTGCTCGCCGCGCACCCCGCGCAGGCCCGCCATCACGGCCGCGAAGGCGCCGACGCCCGGCACCACGAGGCCGTCGGCCTCCGCGGCATGCTGCGCGTCGGACGTCAGCTCGACCTGGGCGCCGACCCGTTCGAGGGCGCGCACGGCCGAGCGGACGTTCCCGAATCCGTAGTCCAGGACGACGACACGAGGCTGGCTGGGCACGCACCCAGGCTACCGGGCGCGCGCCGGGCCGGCCGTCCCGCGTCCGGTGCGCGGGACGTGACGTGGGCGTCAGTCCCGGCGGCGGCGTCCGCCGGCGGACAGCGCGCGCATCGCGGCCCACCGCGACATGCCCACGCTCGTCTCCACGCCCGCGACCTCGCCCACCGGCTTCCCGCCGACGAGGAGGTCGTCCAGCAGGTCGGGCGCGCCGGAGAGGACGAGGCCGGCCGCGAGGTCGTCCTCCTTCTCCCCCGCCGACCAGCGGCTGGCGGCGATGCGACCCGCGCGGCGGTCCAGCAGGATCACCGGCGACGTGCGCAGCATCCGGGAGATCGCGGCCGCGGCCTCGGCGGTCCCGGCGGCGTCCGCCGTGTGCCGCAGGACCGCGAGCGCCCCCACGGGCGACGGCACGGCGTCGACGTCGACCCCCGCGAGCGAGCACGCGGCGGCCAGCGGCTTCGCGCCCGCGACCTGGGTGACGACGATCGCGACGACCGGTTCGTCCGGCTCGGCGGCCGCGGCCTCCAGCCCGGCGAGGTCGTCGGGGACCTCGACGGACGGCCCCTCGTCGGCCTGCCCGGCGGGCCGGGCCTGCTCCGCGGGCGCCGGGTCCAGGCCGTCGAGCCCCGACAGGTCGTCGGGGATCTCGAAGCCGAGGTCGTCGTCCTCCGGGCGCCCGGGCCCGTCCGGCGTCCCCGCGGTCACAGGGCGCCCTTCGTGCTCGGGATGCCGTCGACCCGCGGGTCCAGCGCGACGGCGAACCGCAGCGCCCGGGCCAGCGCCTTGAACTGCGCCTCCACGATGTGGTGCGGGTCGCGGCCGGCGACCACGCGGACGTGCATGCCGAACGCGGCGTGGTGCGCGATGGACTCCAGCACGTGCCGGGTCAGCGAGCCCGTGAAGTGCCCGCCGATCAGGTGGTACTCCTGGCCCTCGGGCTCGCCGGAGTGCACGAGGTACGGGCGGCCGGACACGTCGACCACGGCCTGCGCCAGCGCCTCGTCCAGCGGCACCGTGGCGTCGCCGAACCGCGCGATGCCCCGCTTGTCGCCCAGCGCCGTGCGCAGCGCCTCGCCGAGGCAGATCGCGACGTCCTCGACGGTGTGGTGCGCGTCGATGTGCGTGTCGCCGGTCGCCCGGACGGTCAGGTCGATGAGCGAGTGCTTGCCCAGCGCCGTGAGCATGTGGTCGTAGAACGGCACCGTGGTGCTGATCTCCGTGCGCCCCGTGCCGTCCAGGTCGACCTCGACGACGACGCTGGACTCGCTCGTCGTGCGCTCGACCCGGGCGGTGCGCCCACCGGTCGTCGTGCTCAAATCCCCAGCACCTCCCACAGCGCGGCGGTGAACGCCGCAGTCTCCTCCGGGGTGCCGACCGACACCCGCAGCCATCCTTCCGGGCCGACCTCGCGGATCAGCACGCCCCGGTCCAGCAGACCCTGCCAGACCTCGTGCCGGTTCTCGCCGACCTGGAACAGCACGAAGTTCGCGTCGGACTCCGCGACGCGCAGCCCGCGGTCGCGCAGGTCGAGCACGAGCTGGTCCCGCTCGGCCCGCAGCGAGCCGACCTGGGCCATGAGCTCCGGCGCGTGCCGCAGCGCCGCGCGGGCGGTCGCCTGCGTCACGGCGGACAGGTGGTACGGCAGCCGGACCACGCGCAGCGCGTCGACCAGCTCCCGCGACGCGGCCAGGTACCCGACGCGGGCGCCGGCCAGGCCGAACGCCTTCGACATCGTGCGGCTGACCGCGAGGTGCGGGTGGTCCGCGAGCAGGGTGAGCGCCGACTCGACGCCCTCCCGACGGAACTCGCCGTAGGCCTCGTCGACGACGACCACGCAGCCGCCCGGCACCTCGGCCGCGGCCGCGAGCACCGCGCGCACCGTGTCGAGCTCCAGCGCGGTGCCCGTCGGGTTGTTCGGGCTGGTGAGCAGCACGACGGACGGCGTCTCTCGGGCGATCAGCGCCGCCGCCTCGACCGGGTCGACGTCGAACTGCTCGGTGCGCCGGCCGGCGACCCACCGGGTGTGCGTGTCGCGCGCGTACTCCGGGTACATCGAGTACGTCGGGGCGAACGACAGCGCGGTCCGGCCGGGGCCGCCGAACGCCTGCAGCAGGTGCAGCATGACCTCGTTCGACCCGTTCGCCGCCCACACCTGCTCGGGCGCGACGCGCACGCCCGACTCGACGGCGAGGTAGTCGGCCAGGTCGCCGCGCAGGCCGAGGAACTCCCGGTCCGGGTACCGGTTGAGGCCGTGGGCCGCCTCGGCGACGGCGGCGGCGATGTCCGCCACGACCTGCTCGGACGGCGGGTACGGGTTCTCGTTGACGTTGAGCAGCACCGGCACGTCGAGCTGGGGGGCGCCGTAGGGCACCTCGCCGGCCAGCTCGGGGCGCACCGGCAGCACGGGCCGCGCGGCCTGGGGGGCGGTGTCGGGTGCGGTCACCGGGCGATCGTATCCGCGCTCCGGCCCCGGGACGCCGGTCGTCCACAGGCGGCGGCCGCGGGGCGGCGGGGTGTCGGCGGCGGTGGCTAGGGTCGGGGGCGATGACTTCCGTGGACCAGAACGCCCCGACCGGACCCGACGCGGCCGAGCGCGCCGCCCTGCGCGAGGAGGCGGAGGCCGTCCTGCGCCGGCTCGTCGGCCGGGACGACGCGCGGCTGCGGGACGACCAGTGGCGGGCGATCGACGCGCTCGTGAGCGACCACCGGCGCGCGCTCGTCGTGCAGCGCACCGGGTGGGGCAAGTCGGCCGTGTACTTCGTCGCGACCGCCCTGCTGCGGGCGCGCGGGGCGGGGCCGACCGTGCTGGTGTCCCCGCTGCTCGCGCTCATGCGCAACCAGGTGGCCTCCGCGCAGCGCGCGGGCGTCAAGGCCGCGACGCTGAACTCCGCCAACGTCACCGAGTGGGACGAGGTGCACGCGCGGATCGCCGCGGGCGAGGTGGACGTGCTCCTCGTCTCCCCGGAGCGGCTGACCCACCCGCAGTTCCGCGACGAGGTGCTGCCGCGGCTCGCGGCCGACGCCGGCCTGGTCGTGATCGACGAGGCGCACTGCATCTCGGACTGGGGCCACGACTTCCGCCCGGACTACCGGCGGATCCGCACCCTGCTGGGCGAGCTGCCCGACGGCATCCCGGTGCTCGCGACCACGGCGACCGCGAACGCGCGGGTGACCGCCGACGTGGCCGAGCAGCTGGGCACCGCGGTGCGGGACGACGTCCTGGTCCTGCGCGGCCCGCTCGACCGGTCCAGCCTCGACCTGTCCGTCGTGCGGCTCCCCGACACCGCCGCGCAGCTCGCCTGGCTCGCGCAGAACCTCCCGGCCTTCGAGGGCTCCGGGATCATCTACTGCCTGACGATCGCCGCGGCCCAGCAGGTCACCGAGCACCTGCGCGCCGCCGGCCTCGACGTCCGGACGTACACCGGCCAGACCGACCCGGCCGAGCGCGAGGTGGCGGAGGCGGACCTGCTCGCGAACCGGGTCAAGGCGCTCGTGGCGACGTCGGCGCTGGGCATGGGCTTCGACAAGCCGGACCTCGGCTACGTGATCCACGTCGGGGCGCCGTCCTCCCCCATCGCCTACTACCAGCAGGTCGGCCGCGCCGGCCGCGCCGCGGAGGCCGTCGGCGGCCGCGCGACCGCGGTGCTGCTGCCCGGCCGCGAGGACCGCGCGATCTGGGAGTGGTTCGCCTCGACCGCGTTCCCGCCGGAGGACGACGTGCGCGCCGCGCTCCGGGCGCTGCGGGAGGGCGGCACGCTGTCCACCGCCGCGCTGGAGACGCACGTGTCCCTGCGCCGGTCCCGGCTGGAGCAGATGCTCAAGGTCCTCGACGTCGACGGCGCGGTCCGCCGGGTGCGCGGCGGCTGGGAGGGCACCGGCGAGGCGTGGTCCTACGACGCCGAGCGGTACGACCGGGTCACCGCGACCCGCAAGGCCGAGCAGCAGCTCATGGTCGACTACGTCACCACCGAGGGCTGCCGGATGGCGCACCTGCGGCGAGCGCTGGACGACCCGGAGCTCGCGGGTCCGGCCGGCGAGGCCTGGCGGTGCGGGCGGTGCGACCGGTGCACGGGCACCGCCGTCGGCGTCGCGCCCGACGCCGAGCACGTCGCGGGCGCCCAGGCGCTGCTGACCACGGCCGGCGTCGCGGTCGACCCGCGACGGCAGTGGCCCACCGGCATGGCGACGCTCGGCCTCGACCTGCGCGGACGCATCCCGGCGGAGGAGAACGCCGAGCCCGGCCGCGCCGTCGCCCGGCTCGACTCGGTCGGCTGGGGCGGCCTGCTCCGCGACCTGTTCGGCGGCGACGCCGACCCGGAGGCCGGGCTGCCGGTCGCGCTGCGGGACCCCGTGCTCGCGACCCTCGACGCGTGGCACCCGGAGCACCGGCCCGAGGGTGTCGTGCTGGTCCGGTCGGCGACCCGCCCGGCGCTGGTCGAGCACCTCGCCGCGGGCGTGGCCCGGCACCTCGGCGTGCCGCTGGTCGGCGCGGTCGTGCCCCGGCCGGACAGCCCGCCGACCCGGCACGACGTGAACTCGGCGCACCGGCTCGCGGCCGTGGCGCGCCGGCTGGAGCTCGACCTCGCGCCGGCGGCCGCGGCCGGGCTGCCGGGGCGCGCGGTGCTGCTGGTCGACGACCGCACCGACTCGGGCTGGACGCTCACGGTCGCGGCGCGGCTGCTCCGGCAGGCCGGGGCGGCCGCGGTGCTGCCGTTCGTGCTCGGCGTGGGCTGATCCGGAGGCTGCCCGGCGCCGGTCCGGGGGTCGAGGGGGTCGAGCGGGTCAGCCGGCGTCCGCGTAGCCCGCGTGGTCGTCGCCGTCCAGGTCGGTGCAGAGCCCGTACGCCGCGTCCGGGCCGTGCAGCGCGAGGCAGTCCGCGTAGCCCGCGATGATCCGGTACGGCTCGCCGGCGGTGCCGGTCGCGTCCGAGCAGTCGGGGTGCGACCCGGGCTCGCAGGG
Source organism: Cellulomonas sp. EB106-03-03-XG116 (assembly GCF_058792015.1). Taxonomy (NCBI): domain Bacteria; kingdom Bacillati; phylum Actinomycetota; class Actinomycetes; order Micrococcales; family Cellulomonadaceae; genus Cellulomonas; species Cellulomonas sp. EB106-03-03-XG116. Next base: position 14,344 of record NZ_JBYTEP010000026.1, on the reverse strand, counting down.
CTGGCCGGGGGTGGGGTCGTCGGCCGGGGCGGCGCCCGCGCCGGGGCTCGCGCCGGCCGACGGCGCCGCGTCCACCGAGGCGTCCGTGCCGCCGCGCCCGTCACCCGACGACGTCGGCCCGGCGGCCGCCGCCGGGGTTCGCGTGCCGTCGCCCGACGCCGCGCCGCCCGCGTCGTCGCAGCCGGTCACGGCGCCGACGAGGAGCAGCGCCGCCAGGAGGACGGTCGGACGGGTTCGCGCGCGCATGCGCCGACCGTAGCCGGGGCCGGGGCCGTCGCGCGGGACGTCCCGGGGTGGCGTCGGCGGACGGTGCCGGTCGGGACGGCTCCGGTCGGGGCGGCTCCGGTCGAGGCGGCTCCGGTCGAGGCGGCTCCGGTCGAGGCGGCTCCGGTCGAGGCGGCTCCGGTCGGGGCGGCTCCGGTCAGAACCGCGCGCGGACCGCCTCGCCGTGCGCGGGCAGCCCCTCGGCGTCGGCCAGCGCGACGATCCGGTCCGCGACCTCGCGCAGCGCGTCCGCGTCGTACTCCACGACCTGCACCGCGCGCACGAACGAGTGCACGCCCAGCCCGGACGAGAAGTGCGCGCAGCCGCCGGTCGGCAGCACGTGGTTCGACCCGGCCATGTAGTCGCCGAGCGACACCGGCGAGTACGGGCCCACGAAGATCGCGCCCGCGCTGGTGACCCGCTCCGCCACCGCGGCGGCGTCGGCGGTCTGGATCTCGAGGTGCTCCGCGCCGTAGGCGTTGACGACCGCGAGGCCGGCGTCGAGGTCGTCGACGAGCACGATCGCCGACTGCGGCCCGGTGAGCGCCTGGGCCACCCGCTCGGCGTGCCGGGTCGCCTGGACCCGGACCACGAGCTTGGACTCGACGGCGCCGGCCAGCTCGATCGAGGTGGTGACCAGCACGGACGCCGCCAGCGGGTCGTGCTCGGCCTGGGACACCAGGTCCGCGGCGACGTGGTCGGCGTCGGCGGTGCCGTCGGCGAGCACGGCGATCTCGGTCGGGCCGGCCTCCGCGTCGATGCCGACCGCTCCGCGCACCAGGCGCTTGGCCGCGGCGACGTACACGTTGCCGGGGCCGGTGATGACGTCGACCGGCTCGCACAGCGTGTCGCCGTCCGCGGGCTCCGAGCCCGTCGCGCCGTAGGCGAGCATGCCGATGGCCTGCGCGCCGCCGACCGCGTACACCTCGTCGACGCCGAGCAGGGCGCAGGTGGCGAGCACCACCGGGTCCGGCAGGCCGCCGTTGTCGCGCTGCGGCGGCGAGGTCACCGCGAGCGAGCCGACGCCGGCCTCCTGCGCCGCGACCACGTTCATGATCACCGACGACGGGTAGACGGCCAGGCCGCCCGGCACGTAGAGGCCGACCCGGCGGACCGGGATCCACCGCTGCCGGACCTGGGCGCCGGGCGCGACCTGCACGGTGTGGTCGGCGGGCCGCTGCGCGGCGTGCACCTGGCGCACCCGGCGGATCGTCTCCTCCAGGGCGGCGCGCACGGCCGGGTCCAGCACGGACACCGAGGCCGCGATCGCGTCGGCGGGCACGCGCAGGTGCTCGGGCCGCACGCCGTCGAACCGCTCGGCCAGCTCGCGCAGGGCGGCGCCGCCGCGGGCGCGGACGTCGGCGAGGATCGGCTCGACCGCCGCGGCGGCGGACTCGACGTCGAGCTCGGGGCGCGGCAGCGTCTCGAGCAGCTCGCGCCGGGACAGGGTGCGACCACGCAGGTCGATGCGGGAGATCACGACCCGAGTCTATTCGCGGGGGCGGACGCGCAGCGCGCCGGTCCGGCCCTGGCAGGATGGGCGGGTGACCATCGTGCCGATCTCCGACGACTCCATCCGCCTCGGCCAGTTCCTCAAGCTGGCCGGCCTGGCCGACTCGGGCGCCGACGCGCGCACGCTGCTGGACGAGGGCGAGGTCAAGGTCAACGGCGAGCCCGAGTCCCGCCGCGGCCGCCAGCTGCGCAAGGGCGACGTGGTCGAGGTCGACGACCCCCGCGGCGCCAACTCGGCCGAGGTCGGCTGACCCGAGCCGCGGACCCGAACCCCCTGGGACCCGTCGCCGAGATGGCAACTCTCGGCTGTCTCAGGCCGGCCGCGCACAGCCGAGAGCTGGCATCTCGGCGGGCGGCAGCGCGGGGTCAGCGCTCGGCGAGGGCGCGGTAGGCCGGGAGCAGCTCCGCGAAGCGGGCGTCCCAGTCGCGGACCTCCGTGCCCGCCAGGTGGTCCGCGAGCTGGTCCAGGGACGTGTGCCAGCCCGCGCCGTAGCCGATCGCCTGGGCGTCCTCGAGCCGGGGTGTGCACGAGCACGAGCACCGCGCCCTCCGCCGCCGCTCCCGGCTCGACCCGGACCTCGACCTCGCTCGGGCGCTCGCCGGGGAAGCACCACTCGACCGCGAACGACCGCGGCGGGTCGCAGGACCGCACGACGCCGGTGGCGTTCTGGTCGGAGCCCGGCTCGTCGGCCCCCATCCGGAGCTCGTAGGCGCCACCCGGCGCGAGGTCGCCGTGCACCGGCCCGAGCCAGCGCGCCAGGCGCTCCGGCGTCGTCACGGCCGCCCACAGGTCCGCGGCGTCCGTGGGGTACCACCGGCGGAACGTGACCGACGCCTCGCCGCCGAGCCGCAGCGCCCCGAGCGGGTCGTCGACCCCCGCCGACGCTCGCACACCCGCCGGCCCGTCCGTGCGCGGAGACGCGTCGGCGCCCGTCGCTCGATCCGGGGTCCCGCCCGGCGTCCCGCCCGTTCCCGTCGTCCCGCCCGCACCCGTCATCGCGCCCCGCCCCTCGCCTCGACCCGTCGCGTCACCCGGCGGTCGCCGGGTCCGCACCGTCGCGCTCCCGGCGCCCGCGCGCGACCTCGGTGGCCAGCGCGTCGAGCCGCTGGTCCCAGAACCGCCGGACGCCGCCGACCCAGGCCTGCACGTCGTCGAGCGCCTCGGGCCGGACGGCGTACAGCCGCCGGGCGCCGTCGGGCTCCACGGTGAGCAGCCCCGCCTCGCGCAGCACGCGCAGGTGCCGGGACGCGGCGGGCTGGCTGATGCCGAACTCGGCGCCGACCGCCGCGGCGAGCTCGCCCGCCGGGCGCGACCCGTCGGCGAGCAGCTCCACGAGCCGCCGCCGCACCGGGTCACCCAACGCGTCCATCACCTGCACGCCTGCGATGTTTCCACCCGGGCTTATATAACGCAAGAGTTAAACACGCCGAGTCTCCGTCCCCGGCCTGCGCGACGGGGTCGCCGCGCAGGCACGAGGCGGAGACTCGGCGAGCGTGCCGTCGGTCAGACCGGGACCGGGGTCGCCGACTGGAGGCAACCCGGGCCCAGCAGGGCCTTGAGGTCGCCGTACAGCGCCGGGGACCGCTCGACCCGCCAGCCGTCGCTCGGGACCACCAGCGCGCGCCGCCCGTTGGCCTTCGCCACCCGGAGGTGCAGCTCGGTCATGCCGGGGTGCGTCTTCATCACCTCGAGCAGCCGGTCCACCACGGGCGGCGTGAGCCGCGCCTCGGACAGCGTCACGACGACGGGCGCGTCCGCGACGGCCGACAGGTCGGGCAGCGACACCTCCATCGCCTGCAGCTGCATGGCGTCGTCCCGGCGGCGCACCCGCCCGCGGACCACGATGACGGCGTCCTCGGCGAGCACGGTCGAGTAGGCCAGGTAGGTCTCGCCGAAGAACATGATCTCGACCGAGCCCTCCATGTCCTCCAGCGTCACGGCGGCCCACGGGTTGCCCTGCTTGGACATCTTCCGCTGCAGCGACGTGACCAGGCCCGCGACGACGACGGTCGACCCGTCCGGGCGCGCCTCGTCGGCGTTGAGGGTCGCGATCGACACGTCGGCGGCCGCGGAGAGCACGTGCTCGAGGCCGGACAGCGGGTGGTCGGAGACGTACAGGCCGAGCATCTCCCGCTCGAACTGCAGGCGCTGCTTCTTGTCCCAGTCCGGGACGTCCGGCACCTGCACGGAGAACCCGGGGCCGTCGTCGGTGCCGAGGTCGGCGAACAGGTCGAACTGCCCCTCCGCCTCCTTGCGCTTGACGCCGATGACGGACTCGACGGCCTGCTCGTGCACGAGCAGCAGCGCGCGGCGGGCGTGCCCGAGCGAGTCGAACGCGCCGGCCTTGATGAGCGACTCGATGGTGCGCTTGTTGCAGACGACGGCGGGCACCTTGTCGAGGAAGTCGGTGAACGACGTGAAGTCGCCCTTCTCCTCCCGGGTGCGGACGATCGCCTCGACCACGTTGGCGCCGACGTTCCGCACCGCCGTGAGGCCGAACCGGATGTCGTCGCCGACGGCGGTGAACAGCGCGGACGAGGAGTTCACGTCCGGCGGCAGCACGGTGATGCCCATGCGGCGGCACTCGCCGAGGTACAGCGCGGACTTGTCCTTGTCGTCGCCGACCGAGGTCAGCAGGCCCGCCATGTACTCGGTCGGGTAGTTCGCCTTGAGGAACGCCGTCCAGTACGAGACGACGCCGTACCCGGCGGAGTGCGCCTTGTTGAACGCGTACCCGGCGAACGGGACGAGCACGTCCCAGACCGCCTTGATCGCCGCGCTGGAGTAGCCCCGCTCCTTCATGCCCGCCTCGAAGGGCACGAACTCCTTGTCGAGGATCTCCTTCTTCTTCTTGCCCATCGCGCGGCGGAGCAGGTCGGCCTGGCCGAGCGAGTAGCCGGCGAGCACCTGCGCGGCCTTCTGCACCTGCTCCTGGTACACGATGAGGCCGTAGGTGCCGTCGAGGACCTCCGCCAGGGGCTCCTCGAGCTCCGGGTGGATGGGCGTGTTCGGCTGCAGGCCGTTCTTGCGCAGCGCGTAGTTCGTGTGCGAGTTCATGCCCATCGGACCCGGCCGGTACAGGGCGATGACCGCGGAGATGTCCTCGAAGTTGTCGGGGCGCATCTGGCGCAGCAGGGACCGCATGGGGCCGCCGTCGAGCTGGAACACGCCGAGGGTGTCGCCCCGGCCGAGCAGCTCGTAGGTGGCGCGGTCGTCGAGCTCGATGTCGTCGAGCTCGATCTGCGGCTTGCCGTTCATGACGATGTTGCGCAGCGCGTCGTCGAGGATCGTCAGGTTCCGCAGCCCGAGGAAGTCCATCTTGATCAGGCCGAGGCCCTCGGACGTCGGGTAGTCGAACTGCGTGATGACCGCGCCGTCCTGCGGCCGCTTCATGATCGGGATGATGTCGATCAGCGGCTCGCTCGACATGATGACGCCGGCGGCGTGCACGCCCCACTGGCGCTTGAGGTTCTCCAGACCGCGCGCGGTCTCCAGGACGCGCTGAGCCTCGGGGTCGGCGGCGACGACCTGGCGGAACTCCTCGGCCTCGGCGTACCGGGGGTGCTCGGGGTCGTACATGCCCGACAGCGGGATGTCCTTGCCCATCACCGCGGGCGGCATCGCCTTGGTGAGCTTCTCCCCCATCGCGAACGGCATGCCGAGCACGCGCGAGGAGTCCTTGAGCGCCTGCTTGGCCTTGATCGTGCCGTAGGTGACGATCTGCGCGACCCGGTCGTCGCCGTACTTCTCGGTGACGTACCGGATGACCTCGCCGCGCCGGCGCTCGTCGAAGTCGACGTCGACGTCGGGCCAGGAGACGCGCTCGGGGTTGAGGAACCGCTCGAAGATGAGCCCGTGGCGGAGCGGGTCGAGCTCGGTGATGCCCATGGCGTACGACGCCATGGAGCCGGCGGCGGAGCCACGGCCCGGCCCGACGCGGATGCCCTGGTCCTTGGCCCACTGGATGAAGTCGGCGACGACGAGGAAGTAGCCGGAGAACCCGAGCTGGACGATGACGCCGGTCTCGTACTCCGCCTGCTTGCGCACGTCGTCCGGGACGTTCCCCTTGTACCGCCGCTGGAGGCCGGCCTCGACCTCCTTCACGAACCAGGAGTTCTCGTCCTCGCCCGCGGGCACCGGGAACCGCGGCATGTAGTTGGCGCCGGTCGGGAACTCGACCTCGCACCGCTCGGCGATGAGCAGCGTGTTGTCGACCGCCTCGGGCAGCTCGGCCCAGGTGCGGCGCATCTCCTCGGCGGACTTCACGTAGTAGCCGTCGCCGCCGAACGCGAACCGCGAGCCGCCCTGGTCGTACGTCGGCTCGTCGAGGGTCGACCCGGACTGCACCGCGAGCAGCACCTCGTGCGCGTGCGCGTCGTCCTTGGTCGTGTAGTGCAGGTCGTTGGTCGCGACCAGCGGCGCGCCGATCTGCTCGGCGAGCCGGATGAGGTCCTTGACGGTCCGGCGCTCGATCTCGAGCCCGTGGTCCATCACCTCGACGAAGAAGTTCTCCTTGCCGAAGATGTCCTGCAGCTCGCCCGCGGCGCGCACGGCCTCGTCCCAGTGACCCAGCCGCAGCCGCGTCTGCACCTCGCTGGACGGGCAGCCGGACGTCGCGATGAGGCCCGCGGAGTACGTCTGCAGCAGCTCCCGGTCCATGCGGGGCCACTTGCCCATCTGGCCCTCGAGCGACGCCAGCGAGCCCATCCGGAACAGGTTGTGCATGCCCTCGGTGGTCCGCGAGAGCAGCGTCATGTGCGTGTAGGCACCGCGCGCGGAGACGTCGTCGGCGGCCTGGTGCGCCTCGCCCCAGCGGACGCGCGTCTGGTCGAACCGGCTGGTCCCGGGGGTGACGTACGCCTCGACGCCGATGATCGGCTTGATGCCGAGCTTCCTGGCCTGGGAGTAGAAGTCGAACGCCCCGAACAGGTACCCGTGGTCGGTGATCGCCATCGCGGTCTGGCCCAGGCGCTGGGCCTCCGCGAGCATCTCCCCGACCCGCGCCGCGCCGTCCAGCATCGAGTACTCGGAGTGGACGTGCAGGTGGACGAAGTCGGACCCGTTGCTGCCACCTGATGCCATGCGAGCCATCCTAGGTCGAGGCTCCGACAGCCCCGGGCCGCCCCGCCGCCCCCGGGGCGGACGTCACACCGCTCGGGCTCAGCGGTACCCGTCGCGCAGCGTCTCCAGGGCGTGCGCCAGGTCCGCGGGGTACTCGCTGGTGACCTCGAGCCACCGCCCGTCCGCGGGGTGCGCGAAGCCGAGCCGCATCGCGTGCAGCCACTGCCGGGTCAGCCCGACCCGCTCCGCCAGCGCCGGGTCGGCGCCGTAGGTGAGGTCCCCGACCAGCGGGTGCCGCAGCGCCTGGAAGTGCACCCGGATCTGGTGCGTGCGCCCGGTCTCCAGGTGCACCTCGCACAGCGACGCGGCGGGCAGCATCTCGAGCACCTCGTAGTGCGTCACCGACGGCTTGCCCTCGGCCGTGACCGCGAACTTCCAGTCCTGGCTGGGGTGCCGCCCGATCGGGGCGTCGATCGTGCCCGTGGTGGGCTCCGGGTGGCCCTGCGCGAGCGCGTGGTAGACCTTCTCGACCGTCCGCTCCTTGAAGGCCCGCTTGAGCACCGAGTAGGCGTGCTCGCTCTTGGCCACGACCATGAGGCCGGAGGTGCCGACGTCGAGGCGGTGCACGACGCCCTGGCGCTCCGCGGCGCCCGAGGTGGAGATCCGGTAGCCCCGGGCCGCCAGCACGCCGACGACGGTCGGGCCGGTCCAGCCCGGCGACGGGTGCGCGGCCACGCCCACCGGCTTGTCGACGACCACGACGTCGTCGTCCTCGTACGCCACGCGCAGCGCGGGCACGTCGTCCTCGGTCGGCACGGTCGACACCTCGGCGACCGGGGGCAGCTCGACCTCGAGCCACGCGTCGGCGGGCAGCCGGACGGACTTGCCGACCTCGACGCCGTCGACCCGGACGAACCCGCCCTCGGCGAGCTCCGCCGCGCGGGTGCGGGACAGGCCGAGCATCCGGGACAGCGCGGCGTCGACCCGCTCGCCCGCGAGGGCGTCGGGGACGGGCAGGGTGCGGACGTCAGCCATCGCGGCGGCCGTCCTCGGGGGCCGCGGCCGGCGCGGCGTCGGCGGCGTCGCCCGCCGGCTCCGCCTCGTCCTCGCGCCGCTCCCGCGTCCCGTCCAGCCGCACGCCCAGGAGCGACAGCAGCATGAGCAGGCCGGCCGCGGCGACGATCGCGATGTCCGCGACGTTGCCGACGAACAGGTCGCCGTACGCGATGAAGTCGACCACGTGCCCCATGAACACGCCCGGGTCCCGGATCAGCCGGTCGACGAGGTTGCCCAGCGCGCCGCCGAGCAGCAGGCCCAGCGCGATCGTCCAGCCCGTCGAGCCGAGCCGACGGGACACCCGGATGATGACCACCACGACGGTGATCGCGACGATCGTCAGCAGCCAGGTCGTGCCGGTCGCGAGGCCGAGCGCGGCGCCCGGGTTGAAGAGCAGCTGCAGGCCGAGCAGGTCGCCGAGCACCGGGTGCCGCACGCCCTCGTCCAGGCCGGCGAGCGCCCAGGCCTTGGTCGCCTGGTCGAGCACGAGCGTGACCGCGGCGAGCGCGACCAGGGTCGCGACGAGGCGGCGGCGGCGCGCCGGCGCGACGGCCACGGGGGTCGCGGCGGGCGCCTGGGGCGCACCGGCCCCGGACGCGGCGGGCTGGGACGCGGGCGGCACGGGCGCGGCGGACGCGGCGTCGCGGCGCGCGTCGTCGGCCGCGGGGCCGGAGGTGGCGGACATCGCGCAGGAGTCTACGGGCGTGCGCGGCCCCGGACGCACGACGGCCCCCCGGCGTCGAGCCGGGGGGCCGTCGTGCTGCGGGCGACCGCGAGGCGTCAGCGGCGCTCCTCGCGCTGCTTGCAGGACACGCACAGCGTGGCGCGCGGGAACGCCTGCACGCGGGCCTTGCCGATCGCCTCGCCGCAGGAGTCGCAGCGGCCGAACGTGCCGGCGTCGATGCGGGCCAGGGCGCGGGTGGTCTGCTCGAGCATGTCCCGGGTGTTGTTGACCAGGGTCAGCTCGTGCTCGCGCTCGAGGGCGCTGGAGCCGGAGTCCGCCTGGTCGTCGCCCGCGCCGTCCCCCGAGTTGCGGAGCAGGTTCGACAGCTCCTCGTCGGCGGCGGCGAGCTCGGCGGTCAGGCGGTCGATCTCGCTGATCAGCTCGGTCGCGACCTCGCGCACCTCCTCCTCGGTCCAGGGCTCCTCGCCGGCGCGGACCGGGAACCGCGTGGCCGCGTCCGTGAGGTCGGGCAGCGGGCGGGCAGCGGGCGCGTCGAGCGAGTCGTTGATGGCCACGTCGGGTCCTCTTTCCTCAGATGAGTCCGCAGAGACTAGTCGCCCGCCGCCTGGACGCACAACACACCACGCCCGGGGTCGGGCGTGGTGTGTCGTGGGTGACGAGCGTGCGATCCGTCAGACGGACGGGGTGGCGCCCTGGGCACCGCGCTGCGGCAGCGCGCTGGCCCGGTTGTCGAGGTCGCCCAGCAGGTTCTCGAGGTAGCTCTTGAGGCGCGTCCGGTAGTCGCGCTCGAAGACGCGGAGCTCGTCGATCTTCCGCTCGAGGATCGACCGCTCCTGCTCCAGCTCGGACAGCGTGCGGGCCGAGGTCTCCTCCGCCTCGCGGACGATGCGCTGGGCCTGGCCCTTCGCCTCGTTCACGATGCGGTCGCCCTCCTCCTGGCCGCTGCGCACGTAGTCGTCGTGCAGCTTCTGCGCCAGGGCGAGCATGCCGGTGGCCGACTCGGGCTCGCTCTGCCGCTGCGGCGCGACCGGAGCGGTGGCGACCGGGGCCGGTGCCGGGGCGGCGGCGGGGACCGGGGCGGGAGCGGGCTTCTCGGCCTCGGGCTTCGGCGCCTGGGCGGCCTGCGCCCCCTGGCGGCTCAGCTCGGCGATCCGGCGCTCGGCCGCGGCGAGCTTGGCCTTGAGCTCCTCGTTCTCGCTCTGGGTCTCCCGGAGGGTGTTCACGACCTCGTCGAGGAAGTCGTCGACCTCGTCCTGGTCGTACCCCTCGCGGAACTTCGTCGCCTGGAACTTCTTGTTCAGGACGTCGTCTGCTGTGAGCAGTGCCATCGTCGTCACCTCTTCGGTCGTACTGGGTCGAGCCGGTGGCAGTCCGCCGACCACCTCGGGCCACCGTAGCGGACATTCCGGTTTGTGCACGCGACCCGGTCGGCGGGGCGTGCGCGGGTGCCGGCCACCGGGCCGGCGTGCTGCGCGCGGGGCCGCGTCATGCGGCGAGCGCGCCCAGCAGCGAGAGCAGGAAGGAGCAGCCGAGCATGAGGACCAGGAACGCCAGGTCCAGGCGCACGGAGCCCAGGGTCAGCGGCGGGATCACCCGGCGCAGCGCCCGCAGCGGCGGGTCGGTCACCGAGTAGGTGATCTCCGCGACCACGAGCGCGGCACCGCGCGGGCGCCAGTCCCGCGCGAAGTACTGCACCCAGTCGAGGACGAGGCGCACGAGCAGGACCAGGATGAAGGCCAGGACGACGATCTGCAGCAGGCCGAGGACGAGGGTCACGCGTCCCAGTCTCCCCGATCCTCGTCAGCTCTGGTTGAAGAAGCCGGCGCGGGAGGCCTCGGGGGCACGCCCGTCACCGGTGATCTCCACCGACTGCGGCGACAGCAGGAAGACCTTGTTGGTCACCCGCTCGATGGCGCCGTGCAGGCCGAAGATCAGGCCCGCCGCGAAGTCCACGAGCCGCTTGGCGTCGGCGTCGTCCATGTCGGAGAGGTTCATGATCACCGGCGTGTTCTCGCGGAACGCCTCGCCGATCTTGCGCGCGTCGTTGTACGAGCGCGGGTGGATCGTGGTGATCCGCCGCACCTCGCCGTCGTGGCGCGGCGCGGGGGCCGCGGCGGCGACGGGTCGCTCCGGCGCCGGCTCGCGGCGCAGCGGCGTGACCTCGGCCTCGTAGTCCTGTCCCACCGTCGCCTCCGGCTCGTCGTACTCGTCGACGTACTGGTCGTGCTCGCCCCGGTCGTCGGCAAGCCCGAGGTACAGCATGGTCTTGCGCAGCGCACCGGCCATCGCGATCACTCCATCCCCGAATTGCTCACATCTCCTGCGCCGTCACGCTAGCAATGCGCCGGGATGCGCACGCGGTGCGACACGCGGCGTGTCGGCGTGTCCTCGGAGCAATTTCCGGACATATCACTCACCCGGCATTTCCGCGAGCGCGACGACCCCGGCGAACCGCCCGGTGGTGGTCCCGGCGCGCTGGGCGCGCCGGTGCGAGAAGAACCGGTGGTCGGCGTCGGTGTACCAGCCCGGGACGCGCACGTCGCCGACCCCGGCCGCCCGCAGCACCGCGGCCACGCCGGCCGGCAGGTCGAGCCCGGGCGTGCCCGCGTCGGTCGTGCAGGCGGTGCCGGGGACCAGCGCGTCGACCTCGTCCCGCATCGCGGCGGGCACCTCGTACCGCGCGCCGCTGATCGCCGGGCCGACGACGGCCCGCACCCGGCCCGGGTCGGCGCCGCGGTCCACCATGGCCCCGAGGGCCGCCTGGACGACGCCGGCCGCGAGGCCGCGCCGCCCGGCGTGCGCGGCGCCGACCACCCGCGCCCGCGCGTCGGCCAGCAGCACGGGGACGCAGTCCGCGACCAGCACGCCGACCGCGGTGCCGGGCACGGCCGACACCAGCGCGTCGGCCTCCCCCACCGAGTCCGTCGCCGCGTCCCCCGGGCCGCCGACCACGTGCACGTCGGCGCCGTGCACCTGGGTGGCCCAGGCGACCGGGGCGCCGGCCCACGCCGCGACGCGCGCGCGGTTCTCCCGCACGTGCGCCGGGTCGTCGCCGACCAGCAGCCCGAGGTCGAGCTCGTCCCACGGGGGCGCGCTCACGCCGCCCGCGCGGGTGGTGAACCCCGCGCGGACGCCCGGGCCGAGGTCGACCCCGAGGACCGGCAGCGGCACGCGGCTACTTGAGGAAGTCGGGGACGTCCAGGTCGTCCTCCTTGCGGCGGGCGACCTCCTCCTCGAAGATCCGCGGGACCTCGAGCTGGCTCGTGCCGGCCTGGTCCGGGGTGAGGAACGCGGGGACCTCGGCGGCCTGGCGGCGCTCCTCGTCCGGGCCGACCGGGCGCGGCGGGACGGCGGCGTGCGCCGCGGTGGTCGTCGGCACGGCCGCGGCCGGCGGGATCGACGCGGGCGCCTGCTGCGCGGCCTGGCCGCCGCCGCCGGCGGAGACCTGGCCGAGCCCGCGAGCGTCGCGGCGGACCACCGGGGCGCCGCCGTCGAAGCCGGCCGCGATGACGGTCACGCGCACCTCGTCGCCGAGGGCGTCGTCGATGACCGCGCCGAAGATGATGTTGGCCTCGGGGTGCGCGGCCTCCTGCACCAGGCGCGCGGCCTCGTTGATCTCGAACAGGCCGAGGTCCGAGCCGCCCTGGATGGACAGCAGCACGCCGTGGGCGCCGTCGATGCTGGCCTCGAGCAGCGGCGAGGAGATCGCGAGCTCGGCCGCCTGGACCGCGCGGTCCTCCCCGCGGGCCGAGCCGATGCCCATGAGGGCCGACCCCGCCCCCTGCATCACGGACTTCACGTCCGCGAAGTCGAGGTTGATGAGGCCCGGCGTGGTGATGAGGTCGGTGATGCCCTGCACACCGGAGAGCAGCACCTGGTCGGCCGAGCGGAACGCGTCGAGGACGGACACCGAGCGGTCGGAGATCGACAGCAGGCGGTCGTTCGGGATCACGATGAGGGTGTCGACCTCGGCGCGCAGCGCCTCGATGCCGGAGTCCGCCTGCACGGTGCGGCGGCGGCCCTCGAACGTGAACGGGCGCGTCACCACGCCGATGGTCAGCGCGCCGAGCGAGCGGGCGATGCGGGCCACGACGGGCGCGCCGCCGGTGCCGGTGCCGCCGCCCTCGCCCGCGGTGACGAAGACCATGTCGGCGCCGCGCAGGACGTCCTCGATCTCCTCCGCGTGGTCCTCGGCGGCCTTCTTGCCGACCTCGGGGTCGGCGCCGGCGCCGAGGCCGCGGGTCAGCTCGCGGCCGACGTCGAGCTTCACGTCCGCGTCGGACATGAGCAGGGCCTGGGCGTCGGTGTTGATGGCGATGAACTCGACACCCTTGAGGCCGACCTCGATCATGCGGTTCACGGCGTTCACGCCGCCACCACCGATGCCGACGACCTTGATGACCGCCAGGTAGTTCTGCGGAGCTGCCACGGTGGGTGCCTCTCGTCTCGCGATGTCGACGAACCTTCACCCTCAAGTTGAGGGTTATAGTTATGTCAGTTCTGTCTAGGGGTGACGGTATGTGGCGCGCGGGGGTCGTTCAACGACCCGTGCGCGCGTGTCGGGCCGGGATCACCCGACGACCGGCATCGTCGGCGCGGACACGTCGTACCGCGCCGACCCCGCCGTCTCGGGCGCCGCGCGCAGGGCCTGCAGGACCGCCACCTTGAGCGCCGAGTCCTGCGCGCTCCCCCACTCGACGGTCGCGCCGTCGCGCAGGGTGAACCGCACGGTGTCCCGCGTGCCGGCCGACACCTGGCCGATGGCCGCGAGCAGGTCCTCGGGCAGCGCCTCGAGCACCCCGAGCGCCGCCGACAGGATCCGCGCCTCGCCCACGGGCACCTCGACGACCGGCAGGCCCTCCGGCGGCGCGTCCGCGCGGCCCACCTTGACGCCGTCCTGGTCGACCAGGGCGTAGCCGGGCCCGGTCGCGTCGTCGCCGTCGGCGTGCTGGGCGACGTCGGACGCCTCGGGCACCGCCGCGACCGGCTCGCGGGACTCCAGCTGCACGGCCAGGCCGTGCGGCCAGTCGCGGGTGACGGCCGCGTCGCGGACGCCGGGCACGTCGAGCAGGCGCTGGCGCAGCGCGGCGGTGTCCAGCCGGGTCAGCGGCGTGCCCGCCTCGTCGTCCACCACGTCCCGCACCTGGTCGACGGCGACGACGGTCCCCGCGCCGGTGACCCGCACCTGCTCGGCGTCGAGGGCGAGCGCCGGGGACAGCAGGAGGAGCCAGGCCAGGGCGCCGACGACGACCACCGAGCCCGCGGCGATGAGGATCTGCCGCCAGGCAAGCCGCCGGCGGGCGCGGGCGCGCTCGGCGAACCGCGCGGCCGACCCCTGGCTGACCACCGGGGGCCGGACGGGGAACGCGCCGGTGCGCGGGGCGAGGGCGGCGGAGCCGGAGGTGCGGCGGCGGCCGGGCGCCGCGGGGGTCGCGGGCGTCTCGGCGGTGCGCGGGGCACCGGCAGACCGGGCGGCGCCTGCGCGCGGCGCGGCCGGGCGGCCGTCCGGGCGCGGGGCCGCTGCGGCACCCGCCGGCGGGGTCGCCGGCCGGGCGGCCGACGGGACCGCCGCCGTGGGAGCGGTCGCGTCGCCGGCGTCCGGGGTGGCCCGGGGCGCGGGACGGCGCGCCGGGGCCGGCCGCGGCGCCGCGGGGCGCGGCGGCTGCGGCGCTGTCTCTTCTCCACATCTCCGAGCCCACGAGACATGGCGCCTGATCTAGGGGGGGGGCTTTTTTGTTGTGGAGGGGGGGGGGGGGGGGGGGGGG